>CAIZKT010000048.1:0-5784 GCA_903933565.1 uncultured Victivallales bacterium
ATCCAGAGACGGCGGAAGTCCTGCCCTCGGGCATGACGGCCCGCCGACCTCCACGCCCTGCGGGCGGAAGAGAGGGTCAGGGACGGCATCTCTATGCCGCCTCGCGCCAGACGGGCGCCAGGCGTGGAGCAGCGGTCGGCCCGAGCGTCCCCCAGCAGCGCCGACCTGCACCCAGCTGCGCCCGCCCGCCTTGCATCGAGTCGGCTGCCGCGGTATTTTCAAGCAAAGGAAACCGGCGTAACGTACGCGCCGTACAAGCGCCAGTAGGAGTCGGCCGTGATGGGCACATTCTATATCTCTCTTCTCATAGCTTCGGCGGTGTTCTCCATCGGGTCTTTTCTCTTCGGACATGACGGGGGGCACGAGGTCGGTCATGCGGGCGGCGGCGGGGATGGCATCCCGAGTGTTTTCAGCCTGCGGGTTATTTCGCTCTTTGTTCTGGGCTTCAGTGGCCTGAGCACGATCGCGCACTTTGTCTGGCGTCTGACGCCCGCGAGTTCCAGCCTTTGCGGCCTGGGTGGTGGAGTGGTTCTGGGCGGCTTCGCGTACGCATTGATCTATACACTCTGCACCCAGCAGGCCAGCTCACTGGTGGCGCCCGAGGCCTACGTCAACCTGCCTGCCCGGGTGTCGGTGGCGATACCGGCGAAGTCGACGGGCGAGATCTCCGTGACCGTCAAAGGCGAGTTGCGCTCGGTGTTGGCGGTATCCGCCGACGGCACCGCTCTGTCCGCAGGGCGTGCGGTAGTCATCGTGAGCATAGCTGCGGGCACGGCCACCGTCATGCCTTCATAGGGAGTCACAGTCATGCCGAATCCGATTGTCGTAGTGGTCGTTCTGGTGCTTTCGTTTGCCCTGCTGGGCGTGTTTTGGGCCCTGGCCAGGCGCTACCGGAAGGTGCCACCGAATGAGGTCCTGGTCGTCTACGGCCGCAAGACCAAAGAAGGCAGGGGCTACCGCGTGGTGGCGGGTGGCGCCGCCTTCATCATTCCGCTGCTCGAGGAATACAGCACCATCTCCCTGAACCTGATCCAGATTCCGCTGAAGATCGAGAATACGCCCAACGTTGACGGGGTGCTGATCACGGTCGAGGCGGTGGGTAACGTCAAGGTTTCCAGTGAGCCGGAGCTGCTCTCGGCCGCGATCGAGCGCTTCCTCGGCTACGGGATAGAGGAGATCACGCGGCAGATTCATGACATCCTCGAGGGCCAACTGCGCCAGATCATTGGCACGCTCCGGGTTGAGGAGATCGTGCAGAAACGCGAGAAGATCACCGAGCAGGTGACCCAGAATGCCGCCATCGACCTGGCCCGCATCGGCATCCGCTGCGATCTGATCCTGGTCAACCGCATCTCCGACAGCCTGGGCTACATCGAGGCGCTGGGCAAGAAGCGCACCGCGGAAGTCATCCGCGACGCCAGCATCGGCCAGGCTGAAGCCGAACGCGATGCCACCATCAACTCCTCCAATGCCCGCCGCGCCGGGGCGCAGACCCGTCTCGATAACGATGCGCAGATCGCGGCGGCTCAACGTGACCTGGAGATGAAGCAGGCACAGTACATGGCCCAGGTCGCCGAGCAGCAGGCCATCGCGGCCCAGTCCGGTCCCAGGGCGGGTGCTATCGCCTTGCAGGAAGTCAAGAAGCAGGAGGTCAAGGTCCAGGAGGTCGAGACCGAGGCGCGCATCGCTCTGTCGGTGAAGGAAGCCGAGCGTCGGCAGAAGGAATTAGTGGCCACGCAGATTCGGCCGGCGGAAGCCCAGCGCGAAGCGATCGTAGTGGCCGCCGAAGGCGAAGCCAATGCCGCCGTGGTGCGCGCCGAGGGCGAAGCCAAGGCGGTTCGCGTCCGGGCGGAAGGCCAGAAGGCCGCCGCCATTGCCACGGCGGAAGCCGAGCGCATCAAGCTGACCGCCGAAGGCGAAGGCGCCGCCAACGCGGATCGGGCCAAGCGCCAGGCCGCGGGTGAAGGCGAAGGCGCCGCCATCCGGGCACGCGGCGAAGCGGAAGGCGCCGCCATTCGGGCGAAAGGTGTTGCCGAGGGTGACGCCATTGCGGCGAAGCTGCTGGCCGAGGCCCAGGGCATCCTGAAGAAGGCGGAAGCCTACAAGGCCCTCGACCGTGCCGCCATGATCCAGATGGTGCTGGAGAAGGCGCCGCAACTCATCCAGGAATTGGGGGCGGCCACGCAGCAGGGGCTGACGCCACTCGCTGAGCTTGGTAAGGGCATCGGCGCTGGCTTGGGCAACATCGACAAGGTGAATATCATCGACATGGGCGGCAGCGGCGGCAAGGATGGCAAGGACGCCCTGACGCGCTACGCCATGACCGTACCCGATGTCCTGTTCACCATCCTGGCCCGCATGAAGACGGTCGGTATCGATGTCGACGGCTTGCTGAAGAAGATCGGCATCGACCCGTCTCGCGTCGGCGAGCTGGTCGCCGCGACGACCGAGGCCAGCCTGCCCACGGCGGCCGCCGCGGACAAGAAGCCGGAGGCCGGCTGAGGTAGTCGGACGGGTCGGACAGGTCGGACAGGCACTGCATGGCCGCGGTGACCCAGCAGTCGGCTGCCGCCTCACTCCTTGAAGCGGTACACATGCACGGCGTAGCGGCCGAAGGTGTCGCGGAGCGTGCCCGCCTGGCGGCTGACCTGGCGCTCTTCGAAGAGGACGATTGTCGGCCCTTCGCCGGCAACCGGCAGCGACGCTGTCACCTCCTTCTCGCCGGTGTACACCGCGATCACGGTGCGCTCGCCCTCCACGGCCTTGGACCAGATCTCGATGGCGCCGCCCTCGACGGGTAGGCGGGTGGACGCCGCCGAGCCCGCCGCCGTCAGCAGCGGTCGCAGCTCGCGTATCTGCCCCACCGCCGCGCTGAGCGCCGCCCAGGCTGCCGGAACGTGCGCTACCGTGTAGAACTGCTTGTTGCCATCTGCATACCACCACCAGAACAGGCCATTGACCTGTTGCGTGAGGCCCGCGAAGGCGGCGGCACGCAGCCAGGCCGGATCGGGGGAGAAGGCGGCCGGATCCACCGCGCCGCCGGACTTGAACAGCGGGGTCTGCTTCTGGTCGTAGCAGTGTACCAGCAGGGTGATGGGCGAGGCATTCAGCAGCAGCCGACGGTGTTCGCCGATGGTCTTCACGATCTCGGCCGGAGTCGAGTAACACTGGGTCCAATGCGTATCCCAACTGGCGCGGTAGTTGTTCATCCGGTTGCCCCAGGTGGTCACGACCACGGGATGGTAGGGATCCAGGGTGCGGATGAGATTGGCGATGCGCGTTAGAGCGCCTGGCGACACGTATTGGCCGGGGACTTCGGGTTCGTCGAAGAGGTACCAGCAGAAGAGCCCGGGATGATCGCTGAGGGCGGCTACGCGGCGCAGGACCGCTTCGTCATTGCCCTGCACCAGCCCTTTGCCCGAGTGGATGCCGCGGTCGAAGCCGATGAAGACGCGCAAGCCATTCTGCCACGCCGCATCGAGATACTGCCGGGCCGCGGCATCATCCTGGCTGCTCTCCCACTGGTAGCTATGCACAATGTCGAAGCCTGCCGTCTTCACCGTCGGCATCGCCGCCGGGGAGACCTGGTAGATGCCGAGCGGGAAGATGGGCTGTCCGGCGCAGATGTAGGCGCCGTCCGGGCCGATCTTCACGGGATTTTCTGGGGTCGGCTGGAAGACGACCCAGAAGACGTCCTCGGTGAGGTTGCCGGCGCTATCGGTGGCCACGACGGCGACCTCATTGAGCCCCGGCTGCCAGGCCGTGCTCGGCCGCATCTGAAAGCCGTGCCAGGCCTCGCGGGAGGCCTGGAGTTCCACGGTTAGCGCCTGCGTCCCCCAACGGGCTTCGAGCGTCGGCGGCGTGGGGGTGTCCTCCTCGACCCCGAGCTGCGCCACCCCGTCGGCGGCAGTGACCCGCGTGGCATGGGTGAGAAAGACCGGGGCCGCCGTATCCCGGTCGACCGGGGCCGTTTGGACGAAATCCCAGACGACGCTGGCATCATGGCCCGGTGCGTTGACGCGCCAGTACCAGGTTCCCGGCTCCAGACGCTGCCGGAGGGTACAGGGACTCTCCAGCGCCGGGACGAGTCGCGTGGCCGCGGCGGCAAAGGCTGGATCGCGTGAGAGCTCGACGGTGAGACTGGCCGCCTGGGCCGCGCCGCGCCAGCGCAGGGTCGGGGTGTTGTCCGCGAGGGTGGTGCCGCAGGGCGGTGCTTCGAGGGCGACGCGCTGGTGTACCTGCACCAGGGTGAGATCATCGAACCAGGCCGTGCCAGCGCCGCGTAGCGCCAGGAAGATCTCGGCGAAGGCGGCTTCCTCCGGGGCGCGGAGGCTGTCGCAGGTCCGCAAGGTCCAGTCGTGGTCGCCGAAGAGCTCGCAGGCGTACTGCCCGGAGGCGAACCACTTGCCGTTCTTGTCAGCCCATTCCACGATCAGTCCAGCGCCCACGCTGGACATCTTGCCGGGCTTGGCTTCGACGCCCTGGGTGCGGACCCAGCAATGGGCCTCGTAGAGGGCCCCGCCGACCACCGGGAGTTGCCGGGTGATGTAGACCGTCTCGGTCTGCGGATCACTGACCTGCAGCCGCGCGGCGCGCTGCCCCGTGTGCGCCACGTCCGCGACGATCGTGCCGGTCTTGCCGGCGGTCCAACCGTTGTCCATGCCATCCTCGAAGCCGGGGTTGGGAACCGCCACCGCGACGCTCCAGCGGGTCTTCTGGAAGAGGGTCTTGGCCCGGAGTGAGGCTGCTGCCGGGTCGTAGGCGGTGAAGCGCAGAGTGGCGGTTGCCGAGACCCGGGTTGGCGGCGCGGTCACGTCCAGGACCGTGATCAGGCGCAGGGCGGACGGCTGCCGCTGCCGCCAATCCTGCAGGCTGAAGGCGCCCGGCGTCGCTGCGCAGGTCCATTCCTGGGTGGCGTCTGGACGCTCGACGAGCAGGCGCTGGGCGACCCCGAGCGGCGGGCACGGCGGCGGGCCTAACTCACGCAACTCCTTGCCATTCGAGATCAGCACGCCGCTTTCGGAAGAGGCAAACCCGTCAGGGGACAGGTACAGCCCGAACTCGCACGGCCCGGCGGACTGGACCTCGGCCTCGAGGCTCCAGGTGGCGCTGTCGTCGTCGAGGCGCAGGGTCAGGGTCATGGTGGCCGCGCCGGGCTGTTCGCGCGTCCAGGTGAGGGAACGACCGTCCGCGCTGCGGTTGACCGTGGCGGCGAGCAGGGCGAAGCGCGTGCTCTTCCATTCCGGCAGGTAGCCGGTAAAGGAGATCAGGTCGACCACGGGTCGGCCTTGGAAGCACAGGTTGCGCGGGCCGTCGGGCGCGGCCTCGAGGCTCCAGGGGCCGACCACCAGTGGTTCGGCGGCGGCCGCGACGGCAAACAAGAGGCTCAGCAGGGCGGTCTTCATCGACAGCGTCTCCCCATCGAAGGAACCTGGGCGGTGTGTTTCCAGGCGTCACTGACCTGGCCCACCAAGCGCCTGTGCCACAGAGGCCGCGGTGCGGGGTTACGTCAGGCGCAGGGAACTCAGGCTGAAATGTAGGGGAGGGCAGGAGGCGGTACAAGCCGGGCTCTGCGGAGAGGGCGCATGTCAGCTCCGTAAGGGTTTGCTTGTATGAGAACTGCAGAAGGTCGTATGACCAAAGACCCATGACGAATGGCAGAATCACCGACACGGCAACCGCGGTTCTCATTCCGCTGTGTCCAGCCCCGAACCCTGAATCCTTGTATGAGACTTGCCGCAACCTCGTATGACACCAGGCGCTTCCCATTCCGCCCTTCGTCCG
>CAIZKT010000049.1:0-6029 GCA_903933565.1 uncultured Victivallales bacterium
GCCCCGAAGACGTGTAAGGACGTCTGAGGCCTGGGCTCCGTTCGGCCGCCCCGAAGGGGCACAATTCCTCAGCCCAGGGCAACGCCCTGGGAATGGAACCCAAAACGAGATTGAGCCCTGCCGGGGCGGCATACCGACAGTCCATGGGCACCGCGCGGCCAGGTATTGCGCCCCTTCGGGGCTGAGAATCTGGGGTATGCGCGGTACCCAGGGCGCTGCCCTGGGCTGACGAATGTCAGCCTTTCAGGCTTGGAGTTGCTGCCGGTTTTCGACCGGCATTCAACCTGCGCGTCGTCGGGCGTAGCTTCCTGAGGTCTGTGCCTCGCCTGCCCCTGGCAACCGGTCTGCACGCCGTTGTTTTGGCTGCCGCCAGCGGTTGATTTCTGCCCGTGCCGCTCCATGTTTGACGCCGTTCTGGTCCCGGTCGTGTCGGGGTTTGGCCGGGCATGACGGGCTCGTACGACTGGGGAAACCCGGCAGCATGGGAATCCTCCCCCCCAGGCGATCCCGCCGGAAAGGCGCCGCGATGCAGCAGCAGGGCTTCGACAACGAGCTCTACCTCGAAGAGCAATCTCAGTATATCGTCGAACGGGCCAAACTGTTCGGCAATAAACTCTATCTCGAGTTCGGCGGCAAGCTGGTGCATGACTTCCATGCCGCCCGCATCCTGCCGGGGTTCAACCCCAACGTCAAGATCCGCCTGCTGGAACGCCTGCGCGACAACGCCGAAATCGTCATCTGCGTCTTTGCCGGCGACATCGAGCGGCGCAAGACGCGGGCCGACTTCGGCACCACCTATGACTTGGACGTGCTGCGGCTGATCGATGACCTGACCCGACGCGACATCCTGGTGCGGGCGGTCGTGGTCACCCGCTACGACGGCCAGACCTCCGCCGACGCCTTCATCCGCCGCCTCGAACGCAACGGCATCCGAGTCTACCGGCACCGCGCCATCCGGGGCTACCCGGCCGAGGTGGCCCGGATCGTCAGCCCCGAGGGCTACGGCGCCAATCCCTTCGTCGAGACCGAACGGCAAGTGGTCGTGGTCACCGGCCCCGGCCCCGGCAGCGGCAAAATGGCGACCTGTCTCAGCCAGGTCTACCACGAACACCTCCGGGGCGTCCGGGCCGGCTATGCTAAGTTCGAGACTTTCCCCATCTGGAATCTGCCCCTCAAACACCCGGTCAACGTCGCCTACGAAGCCGCTACCGCCGACCTCGGGGACTTCAACCAGGTCGACCCCTTCCACCTGGAAGCCTACGGCACCACCGCCATCAACTACAACCGCGATGTCGAGATCTTCCCCGTCGTCAAGCATATCCTGCGCCGCATCATGGACGAAGAGCGCGTCTATAAGTCCCCCACCGATATGGGCGTCAACCGCGCCGGCTTTGCCATCAGCGCGGACCACGTCGTCCAACTCGCCGCCGTCCAGGAGGTCATCCGGCGCTACTTCCGCTACCAGTGCGAGTACAAGATGGGCCTCACGGAGCAGAGCACGGTGGATCGGGTGAGCGTCCTGATGACGGAACTGGGCTGCACCGAGACGGACCGGGCCGTGGTGGCGCCGGCCCGCCAGGCGGCCGAGCAGGCCCGCGAACAGGGCCGCGGTCACGATGGCATCTTCTGCGGCGCCGCCATCGAACTCCCTGACGGCCGCCTGGTCACGGGCAAAAACTCGGCCCTCTTGCACGCGGCGTCGGCCTGTGCGCTGAATGCCATCAAGGAACTGGCCGGCATCCCCGACGCCATTCACCTGCTCTCGGCGCTGGTCCTGCAATCGGTCAGCGAGATGAAGACGAAAATCCTCAAGGGCGGACAGGTCAGCCTCAACCTCGAGGAAACGCTCATCGCCCTGAGCGTCAGCGCCGCGGCCAACCCCATGGCGCAGGCGGCGCTGCAGCAATTGGAACGGCTCAACGGCTGCGAAATGCACCTGACCCATATCCCCACCCCCGGCGACGAGTCCGGCCTGCGCCGACTCGGGGTCAACCTCACCTGCGATCCGAATTTCAGTAGCAAGTTCTTGCATGCGGTGTGATAGCCAACGGCCCAGGAGGACGGAGCAGATGCCAAAGCGCAGCGACATCAACAAGGTCATGATCATCGGTTCGGGCCCCATCGTCATTGGGCAGGCCTGCGAGTTCGACTACTCCGGCACCCAGGCCTGCAAGGCCCTGCGGGCGCTGGGCTATAAGGTCGTCCTGGTCAACTCCAATCCCGCCACCATCATGACCGATCCCGGTATGGCCGACGAAACCTATATCGAGCCCCTGAATGTCGAACGCATGGAGCAGATTATCGCCCAGTGCCGACCCGATGCGCTGCTGCCTAACCTCGGCGGCCAGACCGGACTGAACCTCTCCTCACAACTCGAGAAGGCCGGCGTGCTGCAGAAGTACGGGGTGCAGATCATCGGCGTCAAGGCCGATGCGATCGAGCGCGGCGAGGACCGGCTCGCCTTCAAAGAAACCATGCAGCGCCTCGGTATCGATATGCCTCAGAGCGAGTTGGCCTACACCGTCGAGCAAGCCGAGGCGGTCGCCGCTAAGCTCGGCTACCCGGTCGTCATCCGGCCAGCCTATACCATGGGCGGCACCGGCGGCGGACTGGTCTACAATGTCGAAGAACTGCGGATCGTGGCCGCCCGGGGCATCAGCGCCAGCTTCGTCGGCCAACTCCTGGTCGAGGAGTCCGTGCTCGGTTGGGAAGAGCTCGAACTCGAAGTGGTGCGCGACGAGAAGAACCAGATGATCACCGTCTGTTTCATCGAGAACATCGATGCCATGGGCGTGCATACCGGCGATTCGTTCTGCGCCGCCCCCATGCTGACCATCAGCCCCGAGCTGCAAAAGCGCCTGCAAAAGTGGTCCTACGACATCGTCGAGGCGATCGGCGTGATCGGTGGTACCAATATCCAGTTCGCCCACGACCCGGTGACCGACCGCGTGGTGATCATCGAGATCAACCCGCGCACCTCCCGTTCCTCCGCCCTCGCCTCCAAGGCCACCGGCTTCCCCATCGCCCTGGTGTCCGCCCAATTGGCCGGTGGACTCACCCTGGACGACATCCCCTACTGGCGCAAAGGCACCCTCGAAAAGTATGAGCCCTGGGGCGATTACGTCGTCATCAAGTTCGCCCGCTGGGCCTTCGAGAAGTTCAAGGGCTCTCAGGACAAACTGGGCACCCAGATGAAGGCGGTCGGCGAGGTCATGAGCATCGGCAAAACCTACAAAGAGGCCTTCCAAAAGGCCATCCGCTCGCTCGAGACCGGCCGCTACGGCCTGGGCTTTGCCAAAGACTTCAACCGTAAGACCCTTTCAGAACTGCTCGGACTGCTCTGCGAGGCCACCAGCGAGCGCCAGTTCATCATGTACGAGGCGCTGCGCCAGGGCGCTACCGTCGAACAACTCTTCAAGCTGACCCACATCAAAGCCTGGTTCATTCAGCAGATGAAGGAGCTGGTCGAGTTGGAGGAGCGGGTGCTGGCCTGCAAGGGCCGCGATCTGCCGGATGCGCTGCTGGTCCAGGCCAAGAAGGATGGCTTCGCCGATAAGTACCTCTCCAAGCTCCTGGGCATCTCCGAGAAGCGTATCCGCGACCGCCGCCAGGCACTCGGCTGCGTCGAAGGCTGGCAGGCGGTGCCCGTCAGCGGCGTGAACGATGCCGCCTACTACTACTCTACCTACAATGCCCCCGACACCGTCCCGGTCAGCACCCGCCGTAAAATCATGATCCTCGGCGGTGGCCCGAACCGCATCGGTCAGGGCATCGAATTCGACTACTGCTGCGTCCATGCCGCCCTCGCCCTGCGCGACCTCGGCTACGAAACCATCATGGTCAACTGCAACCCCGAGACGGTCTCCACCGACTACGACACCTCCGATAAACTCTACTTCGAGCCCCTCACCGTCGAAGACGTGCTGAGTATCTACGCGAAAGAAAAGCCCGAGGGGGTCATCGTCCAATTCGGCGGCCAGACCCCGCTGAATATCGCCGCCGAACTCGCGGAGGCCGGAGTCCGCATCCTCGGCACCAGCATCGACACGATCAACGTGGCCGAGGACCGCGATCTGTTCCGCAAGATGATGGAACGTATGGGCATCCCGATGCCGGAGTCGGGCATGGCCAGCACCTTGGACGAGGCCCTGCTGGTGGCCGGCAAGATCGGCTACCCGCTGATGGTGCGGCCCTCTTTCGTCCTCGGCGGCCGCGGCATGGAGGTCGTCCACGACGAGCAGATGCTGCGCGAATACATGGCCAAGGCGGTGGATGTCACCCCGGAACGACCCATCCTGATCGACCGCTTCCTGGTCAATGCCCTCGAGTGCGAAGCCGATGCCGTCTCCGACGGCGAGCAGGTTTTTGTGCCCGCGGTCATGGAGCACATCGAGCTGGCTGGCATCCACTCCGGCGACTCCGCCTGCGTCATCCCGCCCGTCAGCATCCCGCCCAAGCACCTGACGACGATTACCGACTACACCACCCGCATTGCCCGCGAACTCAAGGTCGTGGGCCTGATGAACATGCAGTACGCCATCGAGAAGGACAAGGTCTACGTGCTGGAGGCCAACCCCCGTGCCTCACGCACGGTGCCGTTGGTCTCCAAAGTCTGCAATATCCAGATGGCGCGCATCGCCACCCAACTCATGGCTGGCACCCGCCTGAAAGAGCTCAACCTCAAGCATCGGACCATCCCGCATTTCGGCGTCAAGGAGTCCGTGTTCCCCTTCGATAAGATGCCCGAGGTCGACCCGGTCCTGGGCCCGGAGATGCGCTCCACCGGCGAGGTGCTGGGCATGGCGGCGTCCTTCGGCGTGGCCTTCTACAAAGCCCAGGAAGCGGCCCAGATGGTGCTGCCCCTCCAGGGCACCGCGCTGGTTAGCCTGGCGGAGAAGGATGAGGTCGCGCTCGAGGTCGGCCGCAGCCTGGTCGAACAGGGGTTCAAGATCCTGGCCACCGATGGCACCCACCGGTTCTACGCCCAGAACGGGATCACCTGCGAGCGCATCAACAAGCTCAGCGAGGGTCGCCCCAATATCGCGGATGCCATCACCAACAAGAGCATCCAGCTCGTCATCAACACCCCCGCCGGCAAGCGCAGTCGCTCGGACGACTCCTATATCCGCAAGGCGGCCATCAAACACAAGCTGCCCTACGTGACCACCCTCGCCGCCGCCCGCGCCGCGATCCGAGGCATCGCCGACTGCCGGAAATTCGGCGCGGCCGAGGTGCGCTCGCTGCAGAGCTACCACCAGGCGCTGAAGTAGGACGCTGGAGCTGCGCCCCCGTCGCTCAAGGCGGGGGCGGCAGACCCAGGCCGGCGGCCGTCGCCGCGGTCGCCGGGGCGCGCAGACGCAGGATGCGGCCCGTGTTGCGATACTGCAGGGCAAAGTCGCCGCCGGGCAGACGGGTCAACCGCACCGCGTCCGAGCCGAGGCTCTTCCAGACCCCCGGCGTGAGGGCCACCGCAATGCCCCCGGGCAGCACCAACCGGTAACGATACCCGATGCGGGCGCTGGCCCCCTCGGGGTCGCTGATGCGGCCGGACGTGTGCACCGTGGAGCTGCCCACATCCAGAACCGTGCCGACGTCGCGGGTCGTGAAGCCTGACGGAATCGAGGGCGCGTAGGAACTCGTCCCTTGCCCGCTGGTCACCTCGGGCTCAGTCCAGCCGTCCGGGAAGGACCGTTCCGTGACCACGCGCAGGGTGGCGGAGTCCGCCACCAGGCCCATGGCGGCCGCGGCTACGAAGACCAACACCCAACGCATGGTCAACATCGTCGTTCTCCCGGCGCAAGATCAGACCGACGACCCGCTACCTACTACCCAGTCAGTGTAACCTCGAACCATCCGCACCGCAACCGTCCCCACGCCGCCCCCAGGGCGGGTTACGGTCTGGGGGATTACGGCTTGCCTCAGGTTACGGCCGGGGGGATTACGGCGGAGACCGCCGGCTCCAGGGGATTACGGCGGAGACCGCCGGCTCCAGGGGATTACGGCGGAGACCGCCGGCTCCAGGGGATTAC
>CAIZKT010000050.1:0-5042 GCA_903933565.1 uncultured Victivallales bacterium
AACCCGGCCCCGGCGGGTCCTTGGCATCGCGGGCTCCAGGGCGGCGAGGGCGGGGATACCGCGAACCCGGCCCCGGCGGGTCCTTGGCATCGCGGGCTCCAGGGCGGCGAGGGCGGGGATACCACGAACCCGGCCTCGGCGGGTCCTTGGCATCGCGGGCTCCAGGGCGGCGGGGGCGGGGATACCGCCTTGAAGCCCTGTGCCGCGCGTCACGACTGGGATACCGGGTTCGACGTGCCATCTTACGGGCTTGGTCTACAATCGACCTGTCAAGGTCGTGGAGTGGTGGGGCTATGGAAATCAACGGAGACCTCTTGTGAAACTGTCCTTCATGACTTTCCTCTACCCTCAGTTCAGCCACGAGGCGGTGCTCGCCAAAGCGCAGCAGTTCGGCTACCATGGCATCGAGTGGCGGGCTGAGGCCAAGCACCAACACGGGGTGGAGTTGGACGTGCCCGCGGCGGAGATCCGGGCCATCCGGGCCCGCGTGGCGGCGGCCGGACTGGAGACGTCTTGTCTGGCCACCAGCATCCGTTTCTGCAGTCCGGACAAGGCCGACCGCGAGGCCAACCTGGCGCGTCTGGCCCGCTACGTCGACCTGGCTGCCGAGATCGGGGCGCCTTGCATCCGCTTCTTTGCCGACCCGCTTCCCAACCTGGGCCGCGGGGCGCGCGCGGAAAGCTACCGGGTCCAAGCCGACTACATGCGGCAAGCGGCCGAGCGGGCCGCGCCGACTGGGGTCAGGCTTTGCCTCGAGACCCACTCGGTGTTCCGCGCTTTTGACGCGGGTGAGACCCTGTTCCAGGCGGGCTACCCGTCGGCCCTGTGGATCAACTGGCACCTCGAACACTGCATCCTGCATGGCGAGGACGTGGACGAAGCGTACCGCCATGTCAAGGGCCGCGTGACCCATGCCCACTTCAGCATGTCACCCCATGTCGAGCGCCAGATGGAACTGCTGGCGGCCGAGGGTTTCACCGGGCATTTCTCGCTTGAAGTCATGGCGGAGAATGAAGCCGTGGCGGACCAGACCATGGCCGCACAGGCCGCTGGTTGGAAGGCCGTTTGGCAGCGCCTGGGGAGTCCTTGACGGGGAGGCTGGGCAAGGTCATGAAAGCCCTGTTGCTCGGGACCGGCGCCGCCGACATCCAGGCGCCTGACCAGTGCCGCTGCGCCAACTGCGCCGCCGTGCGCCAGCGCCAGGGACGCTGCCGCCGGACCTACACGGCGACGCTGCTCGACGGCGAGCTCCTGCTGGACTGTGGCGCCACCGTCCCCGCCCAACTGGCGAGGTTGGCGCCGCTCGCCCGGCCCCGCTTTCTGCTGGTGACCCATCCGGACCCGGATCACTTCGACCTGGATACCATTGCCGCGCTGGCGGCGCGGGCGACGTCCGGCCGTCTGGTCATCTGCGGCAGCCCGGCGGTGGTCGCGGCTTTGCAGGCGCGCTCGCCGCAGATTCCCGCTGACCTGTGGCCCCTCCGAGCCTTCCAGACCCTCGTGCTGGATACCTGGTCCGTGCGGGCGCTTCCAGCCCGGCATCGCGGCGCCGCCGGGGACTCCCTGCTCTACCTGGTTTCGCGACACCAGCACTGCCTGTTCTATGCTACCGACACCGGGCCGCTTCTGGACGAGACCCGTGCTGCTTTGGGCGGGACCCGCCTGCACGCCGTGATCGGCGAGGCCACCTTCGGCCTGCTGACCGCTGGCATCCCGGATCTGCCCTCGGCCCACCTGAACTTTCCGCTGCTGTGCGCTCTCCGCGACGACCTGCTGCAGGAGGGCGTGATCGCCGCTGAGACGCCCTTTGTGGCTACGCACCTGAGCCTGCACTGCTGTCCGCCCCACGAGGAGTCCGCCGCCTGGCTGGCACAGCGTGGGGTACAGGCCGGCTATGACGGCATGGAAGTGGAGTGGTAGGGGCGCGCCATCGCCGCCGGAACGCAGGCGGAGCCTATGGGGTGCGCGAAACCGGCTAAGGCCTCTACTACGTGCTTGGCGCGGCGCACGCCGGACTCACGGGGCGGCGGGGGCCGGGGTGGCGGCCGCAGGCGCGGCGGCCGCGGGCGGTGGCAGGGGGGTGGCGGGCGGTGGCGCCAGGGCGTCCTGGGCCGCGATACGGAGGACCTCGTTGGCATCCTGCAGGGCCAGGCCCACGACCTCCTGAGCGACCTTGCCGCCGATGAGGTTGAGGGCGCGGACGACTTCGGTCCGCACCGCAGGGTCCGGGCTGGAGAAGGCCCCGGCGAGAACGACCAGGCCGACCTCGCCGCGGGCCACCGCTACCTTGGCCACCGCCAGGCGCTGCTGGGGCTCGCCCTTGGCTGCCACGGCGTAGAGCAGCAGCAGGCCGTCCTCGCCCTTTAGCGCCGCCACCTCGGGGATCAGGCTATCGACGGTGGCCGGGTCGGCGTTCTTGGCTAGGGCCGCGACAAAAAGCGGCGCCTGGCCCATGCTGTCGCTGGCGCGGATGAGCGCCTGCCGGAGAGTCGTATCGGTGTCCTTGGCCATCAGCAGAAACAGCAGCAGCGTATCCGCCGTCGGCGCTGCCGCCATGGTCTCAATCAGGTAGACCCGGTCCGCGACCGGCAGCCGGTCGTAGCAGAGGCCGACGACCCCATAGCCCGGCTCGCCCAGTTCCAGGGCCTGCCGCAGTACGGCCTGGCGCACACTCTGATGCGGGGTGAATTCCGCCGCGCGTGCCGCCAGCACGGAACCCTCTTTGCCCAGGGTATGCCAGTCCTGCAAGGCAGCCGTTTGGGCTGTCTCATCGCCAGCACGGATACGGTCGGCCCGGGCGCGGATGTCGGCACTCAGGGTGTCCGGCGCCGCGGCGACGGCCTTCAGGGCGGCAGTCTGTTCCTTGATCTTGGTCGAGAACGCCTCGAAGCGGGGCTTGAGGGTGTCCAGTTCCTGCTTGAGCAGCTCAATGCGGCGGTCGAACTCGGCGGCTTTCGCCTTGATGGCGGCGACGTCCTTGAACAGGGGCGCCCCGGCCCCCGCCGGCTGCTGGGCCACGAGCTCGAGCCGCAGCATTCCGCCGACAACCAGTGCCAGGCACGCGAGGCGCACGATGCATTTGGGAATCATGGGGTCAACCTCAGTCTTGGGCGAGGGTCCAGAAGGCGTGCTTCGGGTAGCTTTGCCAGTCGACGTGGCCGTCGACCCACAGCGCATTGAAGCCATTGTTGTGGCGCATCGACTGCTGGGACGGGTCGGTGGCGTTCCAGTAAAGCATGCGGGTGACAATCCAGTTGGACGCGCCTACGTCCGTGGTGCTGGCCGAGCAGAAGAGGTCAGAGATGTGGATGGTGCCGCTCGGGACGACGACCTCAGGCTCCTTGCGATGCACCGTGAGGCCGACCAAGCCGATCGAGGGGGAGGCTGAGGAGCAAGGCATGTCGTAGGAAGGGCGCCAGGGCCGATCTTCGGTGCCACAACCGCACTTGGCGCCAGTCCAGCCGTAGTTCGGACACTTCAGCACAGTGGTGTCGGCGACGTAGCCTTTGACCATGTCGTACCAGTACTCCCGCATGTCGGCGGCATTGCGGCTAAGGCACTTGTTGACGAAATTACTGTCGCTGTCGGCGGTGTACATGGTCAGCGCCAGGCCGAGTTGTTTGAGGTTCGAGGCGCACGACGCCTGGCGGGCTTTCTCCCTGGCTTTGGCCAACGCCGGCAGCAGCATGGCCGCCAGGATGGCGATGATGGCAATGACCACAAGCAACTCGATGAGGGTGAACCAGCGGCGGCGGGTGCGAGCCTTGGCGTCTTTCCTCAGCAATTTTCAACCTGTGCAATAAGGATGGGCCGAGGTATTCAGCCCCAAAGGGGCGTTTCATACCAGCCCAGGGCAACGCCCTGGGTCCCTGTCCTCCCCGAGGTTTGAGCCCTGAAGGGGCGGCCCATGCGACCTCGGCGTAAATGTAGGGCAGATAGCTCGCCCCTACAGGGCTCAATCCCATAACTATCCTATTCCCAGGGCGTTGCCCTGGGCTGGTATCGCGGCGCGCCTTCAGCGCTCCAGACGGACTCCCTTATTGCACAGGTCGGCAATTTTCGGTCTCAGGCGGTCTTTGAAAGGGACCCCCATACAGGCCATTCAGGGTAGCACTCTCGCGTGCCGGATGCAAGTTCCTCGGTCAGTCCTGGGCGATGGTCCAGAAGGACTGGCGCGGGTAGTTCTTCCACTCGACATGGCCGTCGAGCCAGGTGGCATTGAAGCCGCTGCTGTGGCGCATGGAACGCGCCGATGGGTCGGTGGCGGACCAGGTCAGCATGCGGCTCACGATGGAGTCAGCCGTGCCCACGCCCATGGTGGCGGCCGAGCAGCAGAGGTCGGAGATGTAGATGGTAGCGCTCGGGACGATGATCTCAGACTCCTGGCGGTGCGCGTTGGTCTTGTAGGCGCCGACCGAGATGGCGGCGGCGCCGGCCCCCGAGCAAGGCATGTCATAGGAGGGGCGGTTGGGTCGGTCTTCGCTGGCGCCACAACTGCACTTGAGCCCGGTCCAGCCGTATTCGGGACACTTCAGCACATTGCTGTCGGCGATATAGCTCTTGATCGTCTCATACCAGTACTCGCGCATGTCAGGGGAATTGCTGGAAAGGCACTTCTTGACATAGCAGCCGTTGTTGTCCGAAGTGTACATGATCAACCCCAGGCCGAGTTGCTTGAGGTTCGAGGCGCACGACGCCGAGCGGGCTTTCTCTCTGGCTTTGGCCAACGCCGGCAACAGCATGGCTGCCAGGATGGCGATGATGGCAATGACCACGAGCAACTCGATGAGGGTGAACCCGCGGCGGCCGGTGCGAGCCATGGCGTCTTTCCTCCGCAAGATCAACTCGACACGAGGTTCGGAAAGGGGTACCCAACGAACGTTCTACTCTATGCCTCGCGCGCGTTACATACAAGACCCTCAAGCGCGACTTCAAGAAACCACCGTCAGCCTTAGTCCTGCACCGGGCGCAAGTCAGCTCCGTAGGGGTTTGCTTGTAGGAGACTTGCAGCAACCTCGTATGACCCAAAGCGCTTCCCATTC
>CAIZKT010000051.1:0-4523 GCA_903933565.1 uncultured Victivallales bacterium
ACACCGCTTTGGCTTGGCGCCTGTGCCATGCCTGACGGTGGGTGTTCTCGCGCAACCCGATACGGCAGACAGACTACGGGGTGTTGCGACGCCCAGCCCGGTTTCTTGAAACAGCCCTGCCAAGCACGCCCCGGCCAACCGGTCGAGTACGGGAGGCATGTCCATGGCCAGCGTTGTTGTTCCTGCCGTCAGCCGTGCTCGGCTCGTGGCTGACCTTGGCGCTCTGGGCCTCCGCCCCGGCGACCGGCTGTTGGTCCATAGCTCGCTGTCCTCACTAGGCTTTGTGGAAGGGGGACCCGACGCTGTCATCGAGGCGCTGCTCGAGTTGCTAGGCCCTGCCGGAACCCTGGTCATGCCCTCATTTCAGAAGGGCAGCGAGCACGTGCTGACACGCCAGGGGGTAGTCTTCGACGTACGCACCGCGCCCTCGGAGATGGGCGCCATCAGCGAGGCGTTCCGCCGCCGCCCCGGGGTCAGACGTTCGCTCAGCCCGACGCACTGCCTGGCCGCCTGCGGGCAGGACGCGGCGGCCCTGCTTCAGGGCCATGAGACCTGCACGGTTTCCGCCGGCCGCGGCTCGCCATTTGAGCGCCTGGTGCAGAGCGACGGCAAGATCCTGCTTCTGGGCGTGACCCACAGCTCCGACACCACCCTCCATTACCTGGAGAACACCGGCGGGGCGCCGACCGTTTGCCGTGAGTGTTTCCGCCCGGTCGTCATCGCCGGGGATGGCCGTGAAATCATCGTACCCACCTTTCCGCACCTGCCGGGCCTGCGCCGCCGCTACGAGCGCGTTGAGACGCTGCTCCTGGAGGCCGGAGCCCAGACCAATGGTCCCGTGGGCCAGGCCACGGCCCGACTGGTGGAGGCCGGACCCATGGACGCGCTGGTACGGGAGCAACTCCAACGCGACCCCCTCTACCTCATTGAAGTCTTCACGCCCTGAGCGGGTGGCGTCTCCTGACGACACGCAGCCATCTAAGCGACTCAAGGACCAGCGCGCACCGTTATCTTGAAATAGCCCTATGCCTGAGGCGATGCTGGTTGACTTTGCGGCGAACGCTCTTAGCCTATCGCAACACCGGGTCCAAGCACGCCACGGCCAACCTGACGAGTACGGGAGCATGTCCATGAAGGTCTCGGCCACTACGGTATTCCTGCCTCACCTAACGCTGGTTCAGCAGGCCGAACTACTGTCGCGGCTCGGCTATGATGGCATCGAGTTGCGGGTGCGGCGCATCTCGGCTGAGCAGCGCGCCAAGGCCGAGCCCAGTGCCTGGGGCTACCACGTCAACGATGTGACTCCCGAGAACTTTGCCGCCAAGGCGCCGGAGATTCGGCGGGTGCTGGCGGATCACGGCCTGGCGCTGGCGGGCGTGGCTTCGGCGGCCGCCTGCACCGAGCTGGACCACATCAAGCTGCTGGTCGAGGGCGCCGTGGCCGCCGGAGCCCCCTTTATCCGCATCGGCGCGGCCTCTGGCTACAAGGGCGACGGCAGCCAGGATTACTGGCAGGTGTACGGCGAAACCGTGGCGGGCTACGCCCGGACGCTGGAGATCAGCCGCGGCTCCGGAGTCAAGATCGTGCTGGAAATCCACGGCGGCACGATCCACTGCAGCGCCGCCCTGGCGCACCGCCTGGTCAGCCACTTCAACACGGCCGAGGTCGGGGTGATTTACGATCCACAGAACATGGTCAAGGACGGCTTTGAAACGACCGCCCTGGCCGTCCAGCTCCTGGGTCCGTACCTCGCTCATTGCCATGTCGGCGCGCACCGGCCCCTGCCCCCTTCCGAGCGCGATGCCAAAGGCACCGCCCAATGGAAATGGGAAGGTTGCCGCATGGCCGATGGCCTGTACCATTTCCCCACCCTGATGGCTCAGCTTACGAAGACCGGCTACCGGCACTTCATCTCGATCGAGGACTTCCGGCAGCTTCCGCCCGAGGAGATACTCAGAGACGCCATCACCTACCTGCGCTCCCTCGAACCCGCCTGACGACGACGGACCACAAACCGCACTAAGAAACCACAACGGCAAGCCTCCTGTTCGCCTTCGCTGGGACGGGTGTGAAACCACCCTCGGCCTGCCCGTGTCAGAAAGAGCAGTATGGAACGGATTCTGGTGGTGGACGATGAACCGGCAATCCGCTGGATGCTCAGCGTGGGCTTGTCGCGCTTTGGCTACGAGGTTGTGACCGCGGCCGATGGCCAGGAGGCGATCGACATCCTGAACGGCCCGCTGAAGGTGGACCTGATGATCCTGGACTGGCGCATGCCGAGGGTCTCGGGCCTATCGGTGGTCCGAGAACTGATCAGCCAGAAGAAATGCCTGCCCATCCTCATTCTCAGCGGCGCCATCGATATCGAATGCGAAGCGGCAGTTCTTGCCGCCGTGGGGTGCTCACGTGCTGACGTGTATCTCAAGCCCGTCCGCTTGACAGTCTTCATGGAAGCCATCAAGCGCAAATTGGCGGCGGCCAGCGCGATGATTCCCTCAGCACCCATCCCGAGCTGAGGCCTGGGACGTGACACCGGAGACGCATGCCATGCAATACTACCGACCGATCGAGCCGCATCTGTTCGTCGGGGACTGCATGCCCTTCTGGCACGACGGCGTGTTTCACCTGTACTACCTCATCGACGAAGGGCACCATGCCGCGCTGGGTGGACTGGGCGGACACCAGTGGGGCCATGCCAGCAGTACCGATCTGGTGCAGTGGACGCAGCTGCCGCTGGCTCTACCCATCAGTCAGGATTGGGAGGGCTCCATCTGCACCGGTTCCATGCTATTCCACGAGGGCGTGTACCATGCCTTCTATGCCACTCGGACGCGGGAGCGCAAGGAGCATCTGAGTCTGGCGCGCAGCCCCGATGGGGTGCATTTTGAGAAGACCCTTCCAAACCCCTTCTTCGTGCAGCCGCAGGGCTACGATCCGCGGCACTTCCGCGATCCGGTCGTGTTCAGGGATGAGAGCAACGGCCGCTTCCACCTCCTGGCCAGTGCCTGGCTGGAGAACCATGCGCTGACCACCCGCGCGGGTTGCCTGGCGCATCTCGAGTCCGCGGACCTCACGCACTGGGAGCTGCGCGAACCGTTCCTCCTCCCCGGCCTGCCGGGGGTGCCGGAGTGCGCGGACTACTTCCGCTGGGGAGACTGGTACTACCTGCTTTTCAGCAACGGCGGCGTGGCACGCTACCGGATGTCGCGCGGGCCTTTCGGCCCTTGGCAAAGGCCCCCAGCGGATACCTTCGAGGGTGCCACCGCCAGAGTGATGAAGACGGCCGCTTTCGGCCACGACCGACGCCTTGGGGTGTCCTGGCTGCCCTGGCGCCAGGACAACAAAGACAGAGGCGGCCTCATGTTCGGGGGCAACGCGGTATTTCGGGAGATCGTGCAGGAGAGTGATGGCACGCTCTATGCGACCTGGCCGCGAGAGATGGTCCCGGCGACCGGTCCACTGGTACCCCTGACCGTCAGCTTGCGTACCGCGGTCGCGGAGGCCACGCCCACCGCCGTGACCCTGCATGAGTCCGACGGTCTGGAGGTGGCCCAGCTCTCCGGCGTGCCCGTCGACGCACTGATCCACCTGAGCGTACGCCATGAGGCCGGCTATGGCGCCTTTGGCCTGCGCCTGCGGGCCGGCGAGAGCTTCGACAGCGGCTACGAGCTGCGTTTCTCGCCCGTCGACCGCAGCGTGCAGTTCGGAGACGCCGTAACCCGACCGGCCGAGGTCTGTGGTACGGCGATGGACGTGAAGATCGCCATGCGCGGCTCGGTGATTGACGTCTGCGTCGATGACTGGCACTGCCTCATCGACCGCTGCCCTGAGCAGCACGGCACCCGCCTCACCCTCTTCGCACTCAACGCAGACGTCGCCTTCGACCGCCTCGAGGTCCGACCGCTGCAGCCCTGAGGCCGTGCCGAAACCTCACGCCGAAACCGCCTCGCGCTAGTCGCACTTACACTTGCAGCCGCAGGCACAGTCGCACGGCGGCTCGATGACCAGCACGCTGTTCGTCGTGCCGTAGGGATTGACCGACTGTTCGCTCGCCTCGACATCCGCGACCCACTCGCCGTCTACCACAAACTTGTACTCGTAGCGGCCGACGGCGAGACTGATACGGGCGCGGTACGTGCCGTCCTTCGGCAACCTGGCCAGGCGCCGGACGCTGGGATCCCAGCCGTTGAAGTCGCCCACCACGCACACCTTCTTGACCGGCGCTACGGGCGTGTAAACGAAAATGACCTGTCCCTTATCCGTGTCGTGAATGATCATTTTTGGCAGCTCCTATTGTCGTATATATGACCACGCTGTCGCCATCTGTCGCCATTTGTAGTATATCTCCATCTGCTCTGACTGCAACGCGGAAGTCCTGAACAGGGCGCAGGTCAGTTCCGTAGGGGTTCTTGTTTCGATCGTCTCCGCGTCCGGCGAGCAGAACGGGTCCCTTGACTTTTGGGGGAGACTTCCGGCGGGACGTGTCGCAAAGGCCAGACGCCGCGGAGCGCTGAAAGCGCGGC
>CAIZKT010000052.1:0-3482 GCA_903933565.1 uncultured Victivallales bacterium
GAATGGGAAGCGCTTTGGGTCATACGAGGTTGCTGCAAGTCTCCTACAAGCAAACCCCTACGGAGCTGACTTGCGCCCACCCGGCCCCACGTGGGTAGTTACTTCCGCCCAGAGGCACTAGGTTGATGCCGTTGACAACTTCTCACCTTGGAGGACCAGGATGGACTGGACTACGGTTCTGAGTCAGAAGCCTCTGCTGGACAAGTCAGAGGGGTTGCTCAAGTCGTTTCTGCTGGCGCACCTGCCGCCGTTTGCGGCGCCGACGGACCCCGTGGCCTGGCGGGAGGCCGCGCCGCGGCTACGGCGCCGGGCGCTGGCGGAGGTTTTTCTGAGGGGGTTTCCCGCGGGCATTGCCGAGCAGGCGCCGCGGGTGGTTTGGGGCCGGACGTTGCGCCCGGATGCATCCTATGTCATCCGCAAGCTGCGCTATGAGATCTATCCCGACTACTGGATTCCCGGGCTGCTGTACGAGCCGAGCCAGCTCAGCGGTCGGGTGCCGGTGGTGCTCAACCCCAACGGCCATCACGCCGGCGGCAAAGCGGTTGAGTACAAGCAGATTCGCTGCGCGAACCTGGCCCGCCGTGGGGTTCTGGCGCTGAACCTGGAATTCATCGGTATGGGCGAGCTGCGTGCCGACGTGTGCCACAATAACATCGCGCTGCTGAATGTGACCGGCATGGCCGGAGTAGGCCTGTTCTTTCTCGCCCTCAGCAAGGGTTTGGACATCCTGCTGGCGCACCCCAGCGCCGACCCCGGGCGCGTCGGGGTCACTGGCCTCTCGGGGGGCGGCTGGCAGACCATCATTGCCGCCGCGTTGGACGAGCGGGTGAACTTGTGCGTGCCCGTCGCGGGCTACACCGGCTGTCGGGCCCGAGTCGGTTGTCGCAGTGACGTCGGCGATTTGGAGCAGGTCCCCGTGGACCTGGCCACGGTGCTCGACTACCAGGAGATGACGGCCATGCTGGCGCCGCATCCCCTGCTGCAGATCCTCAATGCCAATGACGACTGCTGCTTCAAGACCGAGCGCGCCAAGCCGGTGATCTATGACGCGATCCTGCCCACCTACCGCGCCTTCGGGGCCGCGGACTGCATCGAAGTCCACAGCAATACCGACCCCGGTACCCACAACTACGGCGCCGACAACCGGCACGCCTTCTACCGCTTCATCGCCAAGCACTGGGGCCTCGAGGGCCCGGCCGAAGACCTCCAGCGCCCGGACGAGCTCCTGCCGGAGAGCCAGCTCTGCGTCGGGCTGCCGCGGCGCCAGGAGACCCTGCAGCACCTGGCCATGATGCGAGCCCGCCGTCTGGCGGCGGGTCTGCGGAGTCCGCGGACCCCTCTGGCGCGGCGGCGCCTGCGCCAAGCGCTGGTTCAGGTCCTCCGCCTGCCGGACTACGCCGCGACGGCGGCCACGCCCGCCCCCGGCAGCGCCGACGGCGAGACCCGCATCCTTTGCTGCGGGCCCTGGGCGGTTCCCGTCTCCAGGCGTTGTCAGGGGGCGGTTGGCGAACCGGTGACGCTGCTGATTTCAGACGCGGGACGGGCGCAGAGCCTCCTGGCGCGGCAGGAGCGGCCCGGCACCCTGCTGGTCGCGGACATCCTTGGCACGGGGGAAAACGCCGCCAACTGGCAACTGCTGATGCTGCTGGAGACAGCCGGGCAGCGCCTTTTGGGGCATCAAGTTGCGCAGGTGTTGGCCTGTGCTCGTTTCGCGGCGGCGGACCTGCCTGCGGGCCGACTCGAGCTGGTGGGCGATGGGCAGATTACCGCCGTCGTTGCCTTGCTGGCCGCCGCGCTGGAGCCAGAGCTGTTCAGCAAGATCACGGCCTATGGTACGGTGGCGTCGCTGGTACATCTCATCGAGGGCGCCGAGCGTTACGAGAGCTACCAGTCACTGTTCTGTTTTGGTTTGCTGGAGGTCGCTGACATCCCGCAGATGGCGGCGCTGTTGGAAGACGTCGTCTACGAGCAGCCCTCGCGGGCGGTGCCGCCGGTGCAGGCGTAGGGCCAAGCCGGCGGGCCACGCACGACCCGAAAGAAACGCCGTGTGTCTTGCAGGAGTGATCCTATGACAGCCCCACTGAAAAGCGCTGGATTCGCCGTACGGGACATCACGCCAGTGGTGGGCAGCGAGATGCCGGGGATGCTGCTGAAGCGCTTCGGCGCGAGCATCCACGACCCGTTGCTGGTCACCGCGATGGTGGTTCACGACGGCGTGCGTAGCGTCGCCGTCGTGGGGGTCGACGCGCTCTCGGTAAAACGCTCCATGGTGCTGCGGGCGCGCCGTCGCATCCATGAGGTGACCGGGCTTGACGAGGGCGCCGTGATGGTGGCTGCAAGCCATACGCACAACGGCGGCGCCACCTGCGAGGTCTTCATGAGCGAGGCGGACCCAGCCTACTGCGAGCGGGTCAGCACGGCCATTGCCGAGGCGGTGATTGAGGCGTGGCAGGGCCGCGTCGAGGCGCAGTTTCGTTTCGGTTCCGGGCGCCAGGAAGGGGTTGCCTTCAACCGGCGCTTCCGCCTGCAGGGCGGCAAGGAGGCAACCCATCCGGGGAAGGGCAACACGGACATTATCGAGCCCGCCGGGCCAGTGGATCCCGAAGTGGGAGTGATCGGGGCTTTCGCGGCGGCCAGCGGGCGGTTTCTGGGCTGTCTGGTGAACTACACCTGTCACTGCACCGTGGGGGTGGGCGGAGCCGGCTTTTCGGCGGACTACCCGTACTACCTACGCCAGGCGGTGGCGGCGGTGATGGGGGCGGGCGGCGTGACCGTCTTCGTCAATGGGGCCTGCGGGGATGTGACCCAGGTGAACAACCGCACCGCCCCCGGCCAGTGGGAAGGCGGCGAGCCCTGGGGCAAGCTGATCGGGCATTGCCTGGCGGGCGAGGCGATCAAGGTGTTGTCCCAACCCGTGGCGGAGTCGGACCTCGCGGTGGGCAGCGCGCTTAGGGTGTTGAACCTGGAACCGCGCCTGATTCCCGAGTCCGTGTTGCAGGCGGCCGCAGCCTGCCTGGCCGGGCGTACCGCGACCAGCCCCTGGGATGGCGATGCGGTCTTTGCCCGTGAGATCATGTTGTTGCGCGAGATGAACCGGCACGAGCCAACCGTCCCGGCCGAAGTGCAGGCGCTCCGCATCGGTCCAGCGTGCCTGGTGGCCAACCCGGCGGAGTACTTCTGCCGCTTCGGGTTGGAGATCAAGGCGCAGTCGAAGGCGCGCTACACCTATGTCGTAGAACTGGCCAACGGCTGCATTGGCTATGTGCCGGGTTCCGAGCAGGTACACAAGGGCGAGGGCTACGAGCCCAGAACGGCCAGGTCCAGCAAGCTCAGCCCCGCCGTGGGCGAGAACCTTGCCGCGACCTCCATAGCGCTGGTGAATAGCCTGCTGGACTGAGCGAGCCGCGGCCGCTCCATTCCCTGGGAGCGCCGACCGGTGGGTCGGCTGGCCGCGAGCCGCGGCCGCTCCATTCCCTGGGAGC
>CAIZKT010000053.1:0-6442 GCA_903933565.1 uncultured Victivallales bacterium
AAGGTGCGGACCATGACCTCGGACCAGACGCGGATGTCCTCGGCCGTGTACCCCACCACGGTAGGCTTGCCGGTGGTCCCGCTGGAGGCATGGATGCGAACCACCTCGGAGAGCGGCGTGGCGAACAGGCCGAAGGGATAGTGGTCGCGCAGATCCGTCTTCTGGGTGAAGGGGAAGCGGCCGAGATCGGCCAGCGTCCGCAGATCCGCGGGCTTGACCCCGGCGTGGTCGAAACTTCTGCGGTAGAAAGGTACGCGCGCATAGACGCGCTCGAGGGTTTCGCGCAGCCGCTGCAATTGTATCTGCAGCAGGCTGTCACGGTCCAGAAAGTCCTTCAGGAAGAGGTCCTCGCGCATCCTATGTCTCCCAGTCCGTGCGACTGCTCAAGCGGTCGTGTACCCCGGACGCTCCTCGCCTGGCCTTGAGTGTCTACGGCAAAGCGCGGACGATCTCATGCGCCGAGACGCTGAGAGGCAGACTGTAGCTGACGCAGTGGCGCTTTCAACCCACACCGGAAGCGCCCCAGTTTGGTGCGTTCCGGCCGTCTTGCCCCCGTGGAACCCCCGTGGTATGGTTAGTCTGCCGTGGCGGCGGGACCTTTCCAGTGGCGACAGGGGCCTGGTTCCATGGCAGGGGTGCGCGAAAGAGTCCTGGGTACGTGTGGGGAGAATCGCGGTATGTGGGAGGCCATTCTGAGGTACTACTGCATCGACTGGATTGCGCTGGTGCTGAACGCCGCCGCTATCTATCTGCTTGGCAAGAAACGGAAAGCGGGTTTTTCTCTGGGCGTGGTGGCCAATCTTGCCTGGATTGTGTTTGGAGTCCTGGCCCACAGTGTGGCGACGGTGGTTGCCTGCAGTATCTTCGTTGTTCTAAACGTGAAGGGCTGGTGGAATTGGACAAAAGAACCAGCCCCAAACCCGCCAAACGTAAGCGACGTCCCCTAGCGCGCCCGCTCCGATTCCCGTGAGGGCCGCCGTCGTCGAGGCCAGAAGAGCCCTGGAGGCTTGCGATGGAGCGGACCGATCCCCCCGGCGCCGGAGTCAGGCTGCATCCGGCTTCTGCCACGCTCGAGCAACTGCGGCAGACCGATCCCCTCCGCGTGCTCCTGAGCGTCGCCTACTGCTGCAAGAGCCTGCAATGCGAAGAGCGCTTCGCGGACTACTGCGCTCCGGACTGCAGCCGCTGTGATCTATCCCAGGTCAAGAAGGCCTGTGCCATCCACGGCATCGAGTTCCGCATCGAGACCACCAATGACGATCTTATGGAGTTTCTGGCTGTGGCGGCGGGACGCTTCGACTGGATCGTCGGCGTGGCTTGTCCCTGCGAGATCGACAAGCTGGCGCCGCTGTTCTGGGAACGCTTCCAGCTGCGCCAGTTGATCTTCCCTCTCGGCGGCGACTACTGCCGAACCCTCGATGATCGGCTGGAGCGCCGACACCACGACGCTCGCATCCGGCTCAGCTTCGACGCGGCGCCCCTGCTTGCCCTCCTGGAGAATTGGAGTAGGTGAGGCCGCCGGTGAGTCGTGTGCTGGTTTGCGGCAGCCGGGAGACGGCGCCCTCAGCGTCGCCTCCCGCGCGGGCTGTTGCTGAACCTGTTCGGGGGGCGGCGCCTCCGGCTCAGCGCAGGACCAGGTCAGGATTTCCGGGTCCGAAATGCTTGAGCATGACGAGGGGATCGGAGTCCGACCGGTTCGTGATCTTTACCCCCTGATTCGCGGCGCTCTCGCTGACGAAGAACTCGTCGTCCGTGAGCTGGCCGTAGCGGATCAGCGCGGGCGTCTCAATCTTCCACTGATTCATCGTCCCATAACCCTGCATCATGATGAAGCCGTAGGCGGCGGCATCCACGATGGTGACCGTTCGTCCCGGCAGCACGGTGAGTTCCTTGGCGCTGAAGGCCTCCGACTTGTAGCAGATCCAGGGCTCGCTGTAGCCGTTCGCCGACAGCGCCGCCGGGTCCTGCGTCGGCCTGGGCCGCATGAAGTGCTTCTCAGCGAAACGCAGGTCGACGTTCAGCTCCCAGTCGATCACTGACATGAGGTAGTCGACGTCGCCGATCCGCTCCTTCGGCGTGTCCTTCCAGAGGAGATCCTTGGGCACCACCTGCCGGTCGCCGATCACCGACTGGTACATGGCGAAGACATCCGAGGCTTTCTGCGGCTCGTAGGTGCATAGGCTCCCGGGCGCGTGCAGCACGCCCGGCGGAACGTCCCAGCCGGTGCCCGGCTCAAGCCGGTAGGCCTGGGAGAGGTTGGTGATCTTGTTGTCGCCTTTGCAGAAATCTCTGAGGCACTGCCGCACCTGCTCCTTCGTCACCTGCGGCTGAAATCCGAAGAAGGTGTAGGGGAAGTCGCCCCCGTGGTTGTTCGCCTGCGGCGGGAAGTAATAGGCCTCCGGCTTACCCAACTGACCGACCGCCTTGGCATGCTCGTCGCGGTGGTGGATGTGATGCGGCAGAGGCCCCTGGTTGTCGAAGAACTTCGAGTACATCGGCCAGCGCTGGTGCTGCGTCCACAGCCGCTCGCCGATGAGCGCGCCCTTGAGTTCGGCCACCGCTTCGCGCAGCAGCACCTTCTTCACCGTCGCGCCGTCGTTCATGACGATGAAGCTCAGACCTTCATTCGGCGAGGTGAGCGGACCATTGTCGGCGGCTGTAGTCGAGGCGAACCAGCGCTCATCGATGCCGCCGCGTTCGCCCCCGAGCGCGTAGTAGTCATCAGGATGAAGCTTGATCCGCCGACCGGGAATGCAGAACGAGCGTGGCACCCAGTTCGGGGCCAGGCGGACGATGCCCTTACCCTGTTCCAGTGCCTGCTCAGCGAGTTGCTTTGCGCCCATGACTCTGCTCCTCAGAATTCGACCTCGATCATCTCAAGCGTTTCGAGGAACGGCACCTCAAGCACGAGGGCGCCGTTTCTGGTCTTCACATCCAGACGTTTGCCGTCCGAGACCCGGATGCACGTGCTCGGCGTCCTGCCGCCCGGCAGCTGTACCGTTACCGTGAGCTCCCGCACCGGGACGTTGGGCAGTTCTTTCTGGTAGTTCACCAAGCCGATCAGGTAGGCATTCGCCGTGGTGCTTCGGTTCACCGTAATCTCGACGCACGGCGGGGCATTCGTGTCCAGCACGATCGCCGACGGGGAATACTCCCGGAAGAGCCATTCGCCGAAGGCCTGCTGCGCATCCTGTTGCAGGCTCAGCACCGGAGATGAGAGGTAGACGCACTTGCCCTTGCCGAACGCATTCACGGTCAGGCCGACATAGGGAGTCTCCAGGCCTGGCGGATTGCTGTGGATGGAGGCATAAAGCTCGGCATCGGGGTCAAACACAGGCTCGAGGATCCGGGCGACGACGGTGGCACTCCGTGCCGTCACCAGCGGGGCGCTGGCGTGCGCCGAGACCAGCCAGTGCCGGTCGAGGAAGGAGAGGTAGTGGAAGCGTTTGCTCTTCTGGCCGCTGTAGGAGACGCCGAACAGGTCCGCGAGGCCGAACTCGCCGGTGGTGGCACCGTCCGGCTGGTAGAGCGAGGTCAGGCCGGTGGCGATGAGGGTGCCACCGTTCCTCACAAAGGCGCGCAAGCGCTCGTTCTCTGCCGGCGTGGTGTACATCACGTTGGCCATGATGAGGGTGTTCAGCCCGCTGTAGTCCACGGTCGCGCTGGTGACGGCGCGGAAGGGCAGGTGAGAGCGGGTGAGGACGATGGACGCCCCGGACATCTCGTCGACCGCGGGCTTGCCGCCGCCTGGGCTCATGATGTCCGTGCTCGCGCTCTCGTCCACATAGGCTGCCGATGAGTAGTAGAACGCCTTGTCGGCCACGATCACGGGCCGATGCCGCTTGACGGCGGCGGTGAACGGCTGGAGCCTCTTCGCGACCGCCCCCAGGCGTTCGTAGACCTCGTTCTCCAGGGTCCCATCGGGGTTGATGGCGTCGATGAAGAAGTACGCTCCCGCGTTCGCCAGCGTCGTGGCCGCCTCGGCCATGAGTTCCGCCTCCGACTTCATCGACGTGTGGTCGCGGAGGTTTACGCAGCGGCTGGTCATGAACTCGTAGGGGAGGTTCTTCGACGCGGCCGCCAGCACCTTCGAGCCGATGATGTGCTGGTACTTGCCGCCGTAGAAATCGCCTGAGGTGTAATCGCAGGCGTCTGCGATCCCGAGGGTATACGCCTGCATCCAGCCATGCATGATCGTCGAGGTCTGATGTGTCACCGTCACGTCTTTCTGGGCGTGGATGGAGGTGGTGATAGCCTGGGCAAACGCTGCCATCGAGCGCTCGCGGAAGCGCTGGAAGCTGATCCACTCCCGGCTCCGCCAGTCGACCTTCTTCGGTATCTCCCGGCCGGTTTCCGCGAGGTACTTCGCGCGGCAACTCGAACAGACGCAGATGCCTGGCCAGAAGGTCATATCGTTGAAGATGCCGTCCACATCATAGGCAATGACTTCGGCCACCTGCGCCAGGACGAAGGCCCGGTACTCATCGTTGTTGGGGCAGCTCCACCAGTAGCGCCCGCCGTGCTGGTTGCCATTGACCTGCGTAACCCGCCAGGCCGGGTGCGTCTTGGCCGAATGGTTGTGGTAGATGCTGGTGTAGTAGGCCACCGGCACGATGCCCTCCTGGCGCAGCAGGTTCACCGTTTCACCGAAGATGTCGCGCCCTTTGAGGTTCGCATGCATGTGACCGACTTTTGTCGGGTAGTAGCAGTTGCCGTTGTGGCAGGTGGCGTAGATCATCGCCGCCTCCGTGCCGGCCTTCTTGACCATCGCCACATACTGCGCCGGATCGAACTTCGTCATCGCAGACGGATCGTCCTCGGTGATGTGGTTGTCGATGAGCAGCCGCGCGTAGCAACGTTTGTACCAGTCGTTCATGGGGGCCCTCCGCTTGACCATGTATGCCACCAGGCAGCGTAGTATAGGCCGCTTTGGCGGAAAGTGAACCGCGATGCTCCGGCGCCCGAACCGGGGAAAGGAGGTGCCCGCACCCTTGCCTTAACCCGGCAGGACCCAGTAGGTCTTGGGCAGGTTGCCGGTATACAGGTTGTAGATCAAGCCCAGAATGATCACCAGGAGGCCGGCCAGCACGTCGCCAGCAATGAGGCCAAACATCAGCGGCTTGAGCTTCTGGTAGGCCTGCACACCACCATACCGCGTGACCATGGTCTTGAGGAAACAGCCGCCCAGAAATGACCAGGCCATCATGTAACCGGCATAGCCGGGCCAGACTAGGAACATCACCGGGTGCAGCGGCCAGCGCGCAAAGCGCAGGCGCCCGGCGGTGAACAGGATGACCCCGGCCAGGGCGATGCCGAACGAGACCAGGAAGTAGTGGTCTGGCTTCATCCCGGCAAAGCGCGCCCAGCCGTGCATGGCCTCCGCCGTCTCGAGCGTGTCCTGGGCCAGCAGGCGGGTGCGAGCCCGCACCGCGCCTTCGGCCGCCCATACCGGTACCGCCTTGGTGGCAAAGCCATCTTCCCAGTTGACCCCGCGGTCGTAGGCGAAGTACAGGGTCATGGGCACGGCCACGGCCAGCCCGACAAACACGGCGGCCAGGGCAAGCACGGTGGTGCGTCCGAGCTTCAGCCGCCCGTCATCGATGAGTTTGACCGTGTTCACCATGTAGGGCATGAAGGTCTCCCGCGGGTCGATGAGGATCATGCAGGTGAGGATGAACATGATCATCAGCGCCCGCGGTCCGAGCGACTGGTCGCCCACCAGGCCAAGGATGAACACGCAGGGGTAGAGGTACGGCGCGATGAAGAACAGGCCGGTCTCGGCGATGATGCGGCCCATCACGGTGAAGATCACGATCGTCAACCCCCCGTAGAGCAGCGCCAGTTGCCAGTCCAACCCGAGTAGCGCGATCTCCCCGACGAACACGGCGAACCCCAGCAAGAACACCCGCATGCCCCAGACGCTGGCGCTGCCGACGTCCTCGGTCGTGGCCCGGCCGCAGGCCTTCTTCAGCACGTGCCCATAGAAGTGTCGGCCGGTGTAGAGCATGGCGGCGAAGAAGCCGATATAACCGCCGTAGACGAGGCCCTGCTCGATGCGCGGCGAGAAGCGCGTGCCGCCCTCGACCGAGATGCCGTAGCCCGCCAGGATGCCGCCGACATACCTGAACACGAACGGCCCCAACCCCACCGCCAGCGATACGTCGGTGGCCAGCAGATAGGCGATGGCCACCGCGGAGAAGTAGAACTGCGGGTTGATCAGCGACCAACCGCCGCCACGCATGAAGGTGGGGAACAGCCTGGCCAGAGGCCCGAAGGCGAACGAACGGCGAATCTCGATCAGGGTTTCAGGGTAGTAGACGCACGCATAGTTGTTGAGGTGACAGGCTACCACCAGCAGCATGGCGATCCAGAAGCTACGCTGCCGAAAAACCGGGCTCGGAGAGCCGTCCTCGGCCGGCAGCATGGCCTGGGTGAACTGCAC
>CAIZKT010000054.1:0-4819 GCA_903933565.1 uncultured Victivallales bacterium
CCCTTTGGGCCTCGGAACCAACCCCCGGTGATGCCGGCCCTTTGGGCCTCGGAACCAACCCCCGGTGATGCCGGCCCTTTGGGCCTCGGTGCCCGGTTTCAGCGCCGTAGGTGCGGCCATCCCTCAGCCCAGCCCAGGGGGCTGGGTAACAGGTTCCACGTGCCCGAGCCCTGAAGGGGCGCAATAGCCCCCGTGATGTCGGCCCTTTGGGCCTCGGTGTCCGGTTTTAGCGTCGTAGGTGCGGTCGTCGAGGCGCCAGCCCGCCTTCTGTGGAGCCGCGTTGATTCCGTTTCCTGCTGGGTAAGACCTTCGCGCCGAACGGGCGTACATTAGGCGACCGGCGGCGGGCGCGACGGGCCGTGGGGCTGTGGCTTGTGGGGTCGGCTGTCAAGGGGAGTCAAAGACATGGCTACGCTCAGGGTCGAGTCGGTGCGCTGCATCTTCAGGGACGAAGAGCACAACGCCTTCACGGATCTGTGCTCGTTCAAAGGCTGGATTTACCTGACCTTCCGAAGCTGTCCGGAGGGCCACGGGATCAGCCGTAAGGCGCGCATCCGGGTCCTGCGGAGCGCCGATGGGAACGAGTGGGCGCCGATGGCGGAGTTTGGCGTGCCAGACCGCGATGCGCGGGACCCGCATTTCCTAGCCTTCAATGGGCGGCTGTTCGTGTACACGGGGACCTGGTTGTGCCCGGAGGGTTGGACCGCCTACAACATCAACGATCATCTGGGTTACGGCGCCTGGACGGACGACGGGGTGACCTGGCAGGGGCCACGCTCGCTGGAGGGCACCTACGGGCACTACATCTGGCGCGCCGCGGCGTTTGGGGGTCGCGCCTACCTCTGCGCCCGCCGCAAGCAGGATTTTGCGCACCACGACTCTGGCAGCGAGGGGGGCGAGGGCACCGTGGCAGCCATGCTGGAGAGCGAGGACGGCCTGATCTGGCGGTATTGCGCCGCGTTTACCGAGTCCTGGGGCGACGAGACCGCCTTTGTGTTTGGCCCGGCCGGCGAGGTGACGGCGCTGGCCCGACGCCTGAGCAACCACGTGGCCATGGTCTGCCGCTCCCGTCCCCCCTACACCGTCTGGGAGCGCCATGAGTTGGACCGCTACGTGGGCGGCCCGCTGCTGGCCGCGTGGAATGGCCGCCTGCTGGTGGGCGGGCGCAAGAGCCTCGGCCCGGCCGTGACCGCGCTCTACTGGCTCGAGGGCAACCGCCTGGTCGAAATCTGCGAACTGCCCAGCGGCGGCGACACCTCTTACCCCGGTTTCGTACAACTCGATGAGCACCAGGCGTTGCTGTCCTATTACTCCAGCCACGAGACCGGCGGCACGGCGCAGCGGGCCGCTATCTACCTGGCCCGTCTGAGCCTGGAGCCCTGAGCCGCAGGCAGCGGCAGGGCAAGGAAGGGTCGAGGGTGAGACTCCAGATGAGCAACGGGTGTTACCAAACCGCATTCCTGGGCTGGGTTGCCTTCCTGATGGCGGCCTTGGCGGCCAGCGCGGCTGACTGGCCCATCTACCGCGGGGATGCGCGTTTGAGTGGGCGTGCCGACGGCACCCTGCCAGCGGCGCCGGTTCGGCGCTGGTCCGTAGCGCTGGGGCGGACGCTCAAGAGCAGCCCGGTCGTGTCCGGGGGACGCATCGTGATCGGCGCGGATGACGAGACCTTACGCTGCCTGGCCCTCGATAGCGGCAAGGCGCTGTGGCAGTTTAAGACCACGGGCACGGTGGAAGGCCCCGCGCTGATCTCGGCCGACCTGGCGCTGGTGGGCACGGACAAGGGCGTGCTTCACGCGGTCGCGCTGGCCACGGGCGAATCGCGCTGGTCCTTCAAGGCCGAGGACCGGATTGTCGGGGGTGCGAACCTGGCGCTCGCCGCGGACGGCTCCCGGCGGCTGCTGGTAGGCAGCTATGACATGAAGCTCTACTGCCTGAGTGCGGCAACCGGCGCCAAGCTCTGGTCGTTTGAGACGGCCAACTACGTCAACGCGACGCCGGCCGTGGAGGGTCCGCGGGTCATCTTTGGCGGCTGCGATGGGCTGCTGCACATTCTCTCGGCCGAGGACGGACACGAGTACCGTTCGGTCGAGGCGGGTTCCTATGTGGCGGCGCCGGTGGCCGTAGAGAACGGGCGGGCCTACCTGGGGCAGTACGGCGGCGAGGTACTCTGTGTGGATCTCGAGACCGCGGCGGTACGTTGGCGGGTGTCGCCTGGCACTGCGGCGGAGGCCATTCTTGGACCGCTGGCGATCTGCGGGGATCAGGTGGTGGCCGGCTCCCGCGACGGCTCAGTCTACGCCTTGGACCGGGCCACGGGGGCGACGCGCTGGTCCTATCGCAGCGGCGGCGCCGTCGACTCCGGGGCGGTGGCGTGTGGAGAGCGGGTACTGTTCGGCAGCGCGGACGGGCGGGTGTACCTGCTGTCGGCCAAGGATGGCGCCAAGCTCTGGAGTTATGAGATTGGGGCGGCCGTGTCGACGGCGCCTGCCGTGGTTGACGGGTGCTTCCTGGTGGGGGCGGAGGACGGCTCGCTCCATGCCTTCGGCGTGGCGACGGCACCCGTGACCGGAGATCCCACTACCGGCGGGGGCCGGTGATTCATGGTTGAGCGCGGTCAGGGGCGGGGTCATCGGCGAGGGTCTGGGCCGCGATCTGTTCGGCGCGGACGGCGGGATGGTGGTAGCGCAGGCGGTTGGTGAGTAGCCCCGTCGTCCGGATGGCGCCCACCGGGCACCACTGCATACAGGCAAAACACCATTCACAGCGGCTCCCCCAGGTCGGTTTGTCGCCGTCAAGGCGGATGTTTCCCACCGGGCAGACCCGGGCGCAGAGGCCGCAGGCGGTGCAGTGGTCCGCGACGCGAAAGTCCTTGCCGGCGCTAGGGAAGAAGCGGGCCGCGGCACGATGCACGGCCGCCAGGGCCCAGGCCGTGGGCGCCAGGCTGTCCTGGCGCACGCCGCGCCGACCCTCCCGCACGGCCCTGGCAATGTGCGCAACTCGCTGGTCGAGACGGCGCAACAACGGCGCGGTCCGATGCAAGGTCAGGCGGACGTCCACGGGCGAAAAGCTCTCGGGCATCAACACCGTCCATCCCGCCGCCAGGGCGACCCCGCGACCGCTGAGCACGGCTGCCGCCTCGCGATGCACATTGCCGGGGATGACCCCGGGGGTGGCTACCGTGAAGACGTAGGGATCCGCCTCCAGGGGGACCGCTGCGAGAAAGCGCCGGATGATGTTGGGCAGGCCAAAGGCGTACACCGGAAAGACGATGCCGACCACCCGGGCAGGCTTTGGCCGCTCCTGCAGCGCCTGGGCCACCGGCACCACCTCCATCCCGCCCAGGGCCTCGCCCAGCGCGGTCGCCACGGTCAAGGAGTTGCCGGAACTGGAGAACCAGTAGAGCACCGAGGAATGCGTTGCCGCCATAGGCTATACCCGCGCCGCCGTCTGGACCTGAAGAAGACTCTGTCTACCGCTATACCGCGCACTCTGACCGCTGCCACGGCCACAGTGTTCCCGGCGCGGGGCGCAGGTCAGCTCCGTGGGTGGTGACGACTCAGGTCCTGGGTTTCAGGAAACGGCGAGACGGCGAGACGGGGAAACGGCGACTTGAGGAGACGGAGAGGGAGACGACGGAGAGAAAAACAGGGTCCAGGGTTCAGTTGGCGCCGGACATACTGATGGGCGAACCGCCGTCGCCGTGCCGGTGATTCTGCGGTTCGTCATTGGCCATTGGTCATTCGGCATTCTGCGGTTCTCATACACGCCGTATTCATACATCTTTCATGCGTCTGGCATGGCCCTGGTTTCGGCTGACCGCTACACTCCGGTAGCTGCTTCCGGGGTGCCCGGCAAGGAGATCTGGACAGGTATCGGTATGACGCGCTCTCGCCTGCTGCAAATCGGGATCCTGATCCTCTTCGTGAGCTGCGCTTTTCTGGCGTTTCGGGGCGGGGCTCCCGACCAGGGGCTCTTCCTGTACTGCGGGGCGGGCCTGCGGCCGGCGATGGAGGACCTGCGTCAGGACTTCACTCAGCGCACGGGGGTGCCGGTGCTGGTGTCCTATGCCGGGTCAGGGTGCCTGCTGTCGATGCTGACCTTTGCGCGTAGCGGGGACCTGTACATGCCGGGCGAGCGCTACTACGTCGACCAAGCCAAGGCGGCCGGGCACCTGAAGGACGACGCGACAGCGGCCTACTTTGTGGCGGTGGTCATGGTCCAGAAAGGGAATCCGAAGGGCATTCGTTCCTTGCAGGACTTGGCGCGGGCGGATGTCCGGGTGGGCATCGGGCATCCCGACAGCGTCGCTTGCGGGCTGGTTGCAAAGAAGATTCTGGAGAAGGCCGGACTGTGGGCCGCGGTGAAGGCGAATATCGACGCGCGAGGGGCCTACACGGGCGCGGCGATGGAGCTGAGCAATGCGCTCTCGTTGAAGGCGTTGGATGCCGCCATCAACTGGGATGCGATGGCCTTCCCGGTGCTGAAGGACGTGGACATTCTGACCCTCCCGCGGGAGCAGAACATTGATGTGCCTGTACCGCTGGCGGTGCTGACCTGGACTCGGCAGAAGGAGGTGGCGACCCGTTTCGTCGACTTCGCTCTGTCGGAAACCGGGCGGGTTCATTTTGCGAAGCACGGTTACCACACGGCCATGGAGCCCTATGTTCTCCCCTACTATGGCACCACGGTTCTGGAGTAGCCCGGCTCAGGCCTGGCAGCCCAGAGCGGTTTCAGGAAAGAGGCTCCGGCAAGACCTGGCCGATGTCTGCCAGGGCCCCGCGTGCCCCACTGGAGCCCGCGATGCCAAGCCCGTTCC
>CAIZKT010000055.1:0-4213 GCA_903933565.1 uncultured Victivallales bacterium
CCGCCGGCTCCGGCGGCGGCCGGCGCCGCGTGCCGCCAGCCAGCAGGTCGCCCAGAAAATCCCGGCCCTGGGGCAGCAGCGTGATGGCGGCCTCGCCCTCAATCAGTTGGTTCGTCTGCAGAATACTGAACATCGCTTCGGCCACCTCGGGATCCTGGCAGATGCGCTGCAGAGCCTCACCGACCACCCGCGGCCGGGTCGCGGCCGCCTTGGCAAACTCCGCCGCCGCCGCGCGCTCGGCGCTGGCACTGATAATGCTCACCTGGTTGGCGCCGTCCTGCTTGATCGCCGAGGTCACCTGGCGCAGACGGTTCACCACCTTGCTCTCGATCTGCCGAATCATCTCCGCGTCGCGGAAGTGCACCTTACGGATGTAGACCGAACCCAGTTTGTAGCCCCACTCATGGGACTTCGGCGTCACCTCTTCGCGCACCGTCTGGCTCATGGCATGGCGGTCCACCAGCATCTCTGCCAGGGGCATGTTACTCAGGCAGCGGACCGTCGAGTTGCTGACGTTGGCGGCCAGCGAACCGCGCGGATCGGCATTGCGGAAGAGATAGGCGACCGGGTCGCTGATGTACATCTCGTACCACATGCCGATGCCCATGGGCGCCCCTTCCTCCGAGTTCACCGGCTGGCTGCGCAGGTAGGTCTGGTCAAGGCGCATGTCAATGACGTGGCAGCGGCCGAGCCACTTAACCAGGAAAGCGCGCCAACCCATGCGGGGGAAGAGCACATACAGCCCGGGCTCGGTGATGGTGTCAATGACGCTGCCAAAGAGGACATAGACGTGGCAGCGACGTTCTTCCACGATGTCGTACAGACCCAGGAGACGCGCCAAACCAAGCAGGGTTGGCACGCCGATGAGGCAGGCAAAGAAGGTCACCAGGGCGGCGACGAGGAAGAGAGGCGGGGTCATGGCTTCACCTCCATGATGGCCTGGGTAGACTGACGGAACAGGACCAGCCGGACGTTGCGCACGTAGGCCGCCAGTACCTCCGAGCCGTTCTTGCGCAACTCATCCAACTGCTCGGCCAGGCAGAGCAGCGGCTGCACTTCGGCCTCGGCTTTGAGGGTCTCCACTTCCACGGCCCGGCGGGAAAGCACGATGCGCTGGTCTGCGGCGGCCTGGGCGAGGCTGATGTCGGAAGACACCTGGTTGTAGGCCGTATTGATGGCGGCCAGGGCAGATTCGACCTCGGGCGGCGGGTCGATTCCGGTGATCAGGGAAGCCTCCAGCACGATGCCATAGCGCGCGGCTGAGCAGCGGCACTCCTCGTCCATGTGGCTGTTCAGGTCGCGCAGGTTCTTGCGCAGATCGTTGATGGACACCCCCTGGACAGCGGTGGCCTCGGTGCTGCCCCCGGCTGCGGCGCCGGTGGCAGGAGCGGCGAAGGTGGCAATGCGTTCGCGCAAGACCGAGACGAAGTACCCCACCACGTGCGCCATGGGGTTCTGGACGCCGAAGAGGTAGGCATACAGATTGCGCTCGCAGACTCGGAAGCGGATTTGGCCAGTCAGCCCCGTGTTGAGCTGGTCCTTGGTGACGGCCTCCAGCAACGTGTGGCTCTGGTTGGCGGCGCGCGAGTCGGGGTCCCATGCCATGTTTACCGTCTCGGTGGCCACAGAGACCTTGTGGATTTCCTCCCAAGGCCAGCGAAAGTACGGACCGCCAGGCATGATGACCTCGACCTGCGGACAGGCGTAGCGTTCGCGCTCGCTGCCGACCAACGTTTCAGCGAGCGGGTCATCCAGGGTGGTGAGATGGCCCAGGCGGACGGCGCGGCCCAGCACGGTCTTTACCGCTCGTTCATTCTGATCAACTGTGTAGAAGCTGGTGGCGATGTAGCGCAGCACAAACCAGACGACAAAGCCGGTGATACATCCCGCAAGTATGGCCATGCGACGTCCTCCTTGAGGTGGCGGCCTGGAATGGCCGCCGCTGGTTAGAGCGCGCGCCGCGGGAACCCCGTTCGAACCACGCGCCGCTCTACAGTACACTTTCAAGACGTTGATTCCCACAGGGTTGGCATCTCAAGGACAGCCCCCTTACCGCAACGCAACTCGCGGCGCCGGGAAACGAAACCGCCCTGGCTCGGCAGGGCCGATCCTTGATCCACAGGGCCACCGCGGTACAGTGGAGGAATCCCAACGGGGCAGAAAGTATGGGCGTGACGATGGCAACCAGCGCGGATATCGAGGCAGTTTTCCAGTCTTTTGATCCGGAGATCGCGGGCTGGTCGCTGGCGTTGCGGGCGCCGCTGGCGGTGCATGAGGCCTGGCGTCTGAGCGAGGTGCTGCCACTGATTCGCAGCGCCGAGCGGGCGGCGGCAGAGGGGCATTGGGTGGCCCTGGTTCTGGCTTACGAAGCGGCGCCAGCATTTGACCCGGCTTTTGCCGTGCAGACGGGGTCGGCTTTTCCCCTGGCCTGGGCTGCCGTGTTCGACCGGTGTCAGCCGCTGCCCGCCTGGCCGACGGGCGGCGCCGCTACCAGGGTCGCGGCCTGGACGCCGCGGGTTGAACCGCGGGAGTATGCCGCGGCCGTGCAGCGCGTTCGGCGCTACATCGAGGCCGGGGACACCTACCAGGTCAACTACACCTTCCCGATGGAAGCCGAGTTCGCGGGGGATGATCGGGCCTGGTTCCTGCGTCTGTGTCAGGCTCAGCGGGCGGCGTACTGCGCCTACCTCAATATGGGGCGTTTCCGCCTGCTGTGTGCCTCGCCGGAACTATTCGTCGAGCGCCACGGCGATCGTCTGACCACGCGGCCCATGAAGGGGACTCTGCGGCGCGGTCGCTGGTGCGCCGAGGACCGGGTCCGGGCGCACGAACTGGCCACTTCGGCGAAGAATCGGGCCGAGAATGTGATGATTGTGGACTTGCTGCGCAACGATCTTGGGCGCCTGGCTCTGCCCGGCACGGTTCACGTGCATCGCCTGTTCGCGGTGGAGCGGCTTGAGCACGTCTTGCAGATGACCTCGACGGTGCAGGCCACGGGGCGGCCAGGCGTGGGCTGGTGCGAGATCATGGCAGCGCTTTTTCCCTGCGGTTCCGTCACCGGTGCCCCCAAGATACGCACCATGCAGATCATCCGGGAGGTCGAGCCCTTTCCGCGTCAGGTCTACACGGGCGCCATCGGCTTCCTGGCACCGGATGGCACGGGCATTTTCAACGTCGCCATCCGCACGGTGCTGCTGGACACCGCGGCCGGCAAGGCGGTGTTCAACGTCGGGGGTGGGATCACCTACGATTCGACCGCTGAAGGAGAGTATGACGAATGCCTGGACAAGGCGCGTTTTCTGCATGAGACGCAGCCGGAATTCAGGCTGCTGGAGTCGCTGCTTCTGGAGCGGGGGGAGTACTTCCTGCTGGAGCGGCATCTGGCTCGTCTGCGGGAGTCGGCCGGCTACTTTCGCTTCACCCTTGACGAGACGGCGGTGCGGGAGCGTCTCGAGGCCCTGCGTCGGCAGCAGGCCGGGCGCTGCAAAGTGCGGCTGCTGCTTAGCCTGGACGGGACGCTGACCGTCGAGGCCCAGGACCTGGCAGCGCCCACGGGAGCGGTCCTGCGGGTGGCGGTGCATACCGAGCCGGTGGACTCCAGCAGTCCGTTCCTGTACCACAAGACCACCCGACGGGAGGTCTATGATCGCGCCCGGCGGTCGCGCCCGGACTGCGACGATGTCCTGCTCTGGAATGAGCGGGGCGAGATGACCGAGTCGTGCGTGGCCAACCTGGTCTACGCGCAGGGCGGGGCTCTCTGGACGCCGCCGCGCGAGTGTGGGCTGTTGCCGGGGTCTTTCCGCCAGGAGTTGCTTGAGCGCGGCGAGATCCGCGAGCGTGTCCTGCGCCGGGAGGAGCTGCCGGGGGTCGAGGCGGTACACCTGATCAACTCGGTGCGCCAGTGGATTCCGGTACGGGTGGTCGCGTAGGGCACCCCGCCCTGGCCGCGCTCACACCAACCTGCATTTCGAGGGATCATGGTGACGAGAATCAGCGGCGGCGAAGAACACGTCATCGTCAGAGGCCTTCGTTCCGAGGAGCAACTCTGGGGCGCGTACCCGTTTCCCTGCCCCTACAGGCTCGACGACAGGATCGTCGTCTCCGGACATGTTACCGTCGACGTGACTGCTGCGTATCCTGCCCCAACGGGGCTGCGTCCCCAAGCCCAGGGTTGGCCGCTGCGTCGGCCTACCCTGGGTGAGCAAGGCAGCAA
>CAIZKT010000056.1:0-10305 GCA_903933565.1 uncultured Victivallales bacterium
CCGCGGCGGCGACCACCGCCGCCACGGTTGGCAAGACCGCGGCGGCTCCGGCCGCCGCGGGCCCCGTCCCGGCCAAGAAGACGGACGTTGGCACCGTGGCCGCCATAGGCGTCGCCCTGGGCAGCGTCGGCACCTTCGTGGCGATGATCTTCGCCAAGTTCGTCGACCTTGGCCCGTGGATCCCGGTTGCCGTGATCGGGTTGATCCTGGTCATTTCCGGGCCGTCCATGCTGATCGCCTGGCTCAAGCTGCGGCAGCGTAACCTGGGCCCGATCCTGGACGCCAATGGCTGGGCCGTGAACGCACGCGCCAAAGTGAATGTGGCCTTTGGCGGCGCCCTGACGGCCGTGGCGTCATTGCCCCTCGGTGCCGAGCGGTCGATGAGCGACGCCTATGCCGACAAGAAGAGCCCGTGGCCCGCAATCATCGTGCTGGCCATCATGCTGGCCCTTCCTCTCCTCATGTACTTCCGACACGACAGTTTCCGCGAGGTGACCGATGCCGGGCTCTGGAAATTGACGCGCCAAGCGCTCGGCGGTCCCTTGGACGATGGCAGGCTCAAGGAGTTGACGCACGGCCTGCTCGATAACTCCCCCCGGGACCGGTAGTCCGCCGAGCCGTCGCACCGGCACCGGCGAAGTGAGCTGATCCGTGGTGGTCAGCTCGGCTTCCAGGCCGGGAAGACGCAAGGGATGTCGCCCCTGTCGTTGCGGCTGGGGACCGTGAAGGGATCGCAGGTGAGGGTGGGGGCGCCCGGCACGGTGAACGGACCGCAGCCGCAGGGGTAGTTGCGGGCGTTGACCCCGAGCACGGGCTCCAGCGTTTTCCACATGGCGAAGGTCTCGGTCGAGATCGAGACCGGGATGCGGCTGTCCCAGCGTCGGATCTCGCGGAAGTAGTGCTCATAGATCCGCTGCCGGAACTCGGGCGGGAAGGGCTTCGTGCAGGAGTCCGCCACCTCTGCCTTGCCGGCTTCGGCGGCGGCGAGAAATTCCGGGTCAAGCTGGTCCACGGGCAGGCGTCGTTTCAGGTCGTCGATATCCATCCACATGAAGCAGCACAGGCTAATGACGTCGGGCCGGGTCTGCTCGAAGACGCGTCGCACCGCGAGCTCTGCGTCCTCGCGCCAGCCCTTGACCGGGATAATCGGTTTGAACTTAAAGCGCACGGTGTAGCCGGCCTCCTGGGCCAGGCGGGCCGCCGCGATACGCTGTTCGGTGGTACCGGTGACCGGCTCGATGACGCGGCTCTGGGTTGGGCCCGAGAGACTCCAGACGAGGATGGTGTGGCCGCGGTGGTCCAAGTCCTTCAACCAGGCGGTGTTCCAGGTCTTGGTATGGATGATGAGGTAGCGGTCTTTGAGGGTGCCGAAGAACTCGATGAGGGGGCCGAGGGTACCCAGTTCGGGTTCCAGGCAGGGCGGGTCGCCGTCGTCGTCAAGCAGGTAGGTGAGTTGCCAGGGGTGGCGCTCCGCCAACTTCCCCAGCCAGTGACAGTAATCCTCGATGTTGACGGCGGCGATCAGCAGGCCGCCAAGGCCGCAGTAGGCACACTTGTGGACGCAGCCGTTCTGGGTGTGGATGCGCCAGCAGGGCCGGCAGACCTTGTCGTGCCGGTGCGCGTCGCCCTCTTGGTTGTAGTTTGCCCACTGGAAAGCCCGGTCGCCAAGCAGTTCCCGCAGCGTGCCTTCCCAGCGTTTGCGGTCGGCTTCCTTGAACTGCTGCAGTCTCTCCTCGCCTCGCCCGTCGAAACGGAAGGTGTTGAACAGCAGGATGGGGTCTGGGACCAGGCCCATGGTGCCCATGGCCTGGCGACCGGCTGCCAAGCCGCCAGCGAGCAGGTCTGGCAGGTCGCGGTCGGCGAACACCTCCGGGGTGACCGGCGTCTGCACCGCCCTGGCGACACGCTCCACTCGGGCCCGGTAGACGGGATTTGCGGCGACTTCTTCATGCATCAGGATCCGAGGTGGTTTCAGGGTGTACACGGCAATCAGGTCTCCCGCGCCGCAGGCGTCAGATGCCGGGGCATGCCACCGCTGTCGCCACGACGAGGGCGCATGCTTGCCAACATGGACTGGCCTGGCTGAGCTGGAATGTAGCGCTGGCTGGCCCGCCTGACTACCCCTGTGCCGGGCTGCCCAGGGCGGTTCAGGGCTGTTTCTTTTTCCGGGTGGTAGGCACGCTGGAGCCGGCGGTCCGCACCGGCCCTGCCGGGGCTTCCGCCGTAAATGGGGATACCGCGAACCCGCCCGAAACGGGCTGGGCATCGCGGGCTCCAGGGAGGCACGCAGGATCAGGGCCGACGCCTGCCAGATCGAGCGGGGGCTCTTTCTTAGAACCGCCCTACCCGCCCCCGCCGCGGTCTTTCATCCAGGGGTCTGCCGTGTATAGTGACGGCTTCAAGGTATGGCGGCTGGCGGCGCCAGGGGGCGTCAGCGGCAGCGGCCGTGAAACGCTGGGCGGGGGTGGCCGGGGCTTCAGGGTAGGTTCCGGCAACGCCCGGCGCCAGGCACATAAAGCGGGAGTCGCGGCATGGACTGGGGCAAATTCATCGTTGTTGGCGAGAACATTCATTGCACCCGCATCGTGAAGCGTGAGGGCACTCGGACCACGACCTTGGCCGACGGTCGGACCGGGGTGGTCTTCGGGAATCAGGCCATGCCGGTCCCCGGCGCCTGGCAAACCGTTTCTCCGGCCTATGCTCAGGGCAACATCAAGCACGCCGCGCTGGCGATCTGGCAGATGCGCAACGGCCAGGGGGAAGACCGGCTGCTGGGCGAGAAGTACTTGCTCTGGATGGCAGAGCGCCAGATCCGCAGCGGTGCGCATTTCCTCGATGTCAACGTCGACGAGTACTCCACGGATCCGGCCGAGGCGGCGGCGGTCATGGCGTTCGTGGTGGACTTTCTTGGCCGCCACTTCGACACGCCGCTGAGCATTGATTCGTCGACCCCCAACGTTCTGCGGGTGGGTCTCCAGCACTGCCGCCGTGACATTCGCGAACCGATGCTGAATTCGGTCAGTCTCGAGCGTCCGGCGGTAGCCGACATCGCGGCCGAGTTCAAGGCGAACGTCATCGTCAATGCCGCGGGTGAGGCGGGCATGCCCGCCGATGCCGAGGAGCGCCTGGCCAACCTGCGCCGGATCATCGCGATTCTGCACCAACTCGGCGTGCCGGCCGAGAAGATGCATCTGGACCCGCTGGTGCTACCCATCAGCACGGACCCGGCCAACGGCCAGCACTTCCTTGAAGCGACGCGGCGCGCCCGGGCCGAGTTTCCGGGGGTGCATCTCAGTGGGGGCCTGAGCAATATTTCCTTCGGCATGCCGAACCGGAAGCTGCTCAACATGGTCTTCGCCCTGATCTGTACGGAGGCCGGCACCGATGGCGGTATCATCGACCCCGTCTCCATGTCGCCGAAGGCGCTCTCTGAACAAGACCCGACCTCCGAGCCCTTCAGACTCGCCAAGGCGGTGCTGACCGGCGAGGACATGTTCGGCATGGAGTACATCACGGCACACCGTGAGGGGAAACTCGAGTAGCCGTCTGCTCTCGGCGCTCGACAACGGCCGCGGACCGGCCATGCTGGGCACATGTTGCTGTTGCTGACTGCATCGCTGATCTGGGCCTTCTCCTTCGGCCTCATCAAGACGCAGCTTGCGGGCCTTGATCCCTTCCTGGTCGCGGCCCTGCGTCTGGGGCTGGCGCTGCTGTTATTTGCGCCTTTTCTGCGTCTGGCCGGCCTGCCGGGGCGATTACGGCTCCAGCTCGTGGCCTGCGGGGCTCTGCAGTACGGCCTCATGTATGTGTCCTACCTGGCCGCGTTCCGGCACCTGAGCGGCAGCGACATCGCCTTGTTGACCACGCTGACGCCGGTCTACGTGGCCCTGCTGGCGGACGCCTGTGAGCGGCGGCTGCACGGGCGCTACGTGCTGGCGGCGCTCGTCAGTGTCCTGGCAGGCGCGGTGGTCCTGCTGGGAAGTGGCACGCCCAAAGCGGTGCTGCCCGGCTTTCTGCTGGTGCAGGCATCGAATCTGACCTTCGCCGCGGGGCAGGTCTGGTACCGGCGGCTGCTGCCGCTGGGCGGGAGTAGCGGTGACCGCCAGGTGTTCGCCCTCCTCTACCTGGGCGGCCTGCTGACGGCCTTGGCGGCCATCCTCGCTACACAATCCTGGCAGTCGGCCAGTTGGGAGCTGAGTGGCCGGCAGGGGTGGGTCGTACTCTACCTCGGTCTGCTGCCGTCAGGGCTCTGCTTCTTCCTCTGGAACACGGGAGCGCGGCGGGTCAATGCCGGCACGCTGGCCGTGCTCAACAACGCCAAGATGCCGTTGGCGGTCGGCGTGTCGCTGCTGCTGTTCGAGGCGACGCCCTCGACGGCTGGGCTCATGCGTTTGGGCGGGGCCCTGGTCCTGGTGACGGCCGCGGCCTGGTGGACGACCCGCGCCCGAGTCGGTTCCTGCGCCGCGGTGCTCGTCCTGGCCGCCATGGGCCTGGCCGCCGCGGAGCCGTTGCCGGTCCTCGACTTCACCACCGGCGCGCACGGCTGGAGCGGCAATCCCCAGGTGCGCAGCGTGCGTGCCACGCCGGATGGCCTGGCGTACGAATGCAGCGGCGCTGAGGATCCCTGGCTCGAGGGCCCACCTGCCGAGCTGCTGCCCGTCGGCACGCCGCTGCGTCTGCTCATCCGTCTGAAGGCCGAAGGCGGTGACCCCAGCGGTGAGCTCTTCTATGGCCCATCGTTCCGCGCCGGCCAGAGTGTCAGCTTTGGGATCACGAACGACGGCCAGTGGCATGACTACACCCTCGTCCTGCCGCCCTTGCCCACGGGCTGCAGGCTGCGCCTTGATCCCGGCAACTGCGGCGGTCGCGGCGTTCTTGCCAGCCTCCGTGCCGTGGTCTTGGCGCCGCTGGCGCCAGTCAGCTTCGCGTCGCCGCCAGCGCTGCCCGAGGCCCTGCCCTACACGGTCGTCTCGGGTGACCTTACGATCCGGCATAGCGGGGCGCTCTGGAATGGCTTCTGCCTGGAGGTGGCAGGCACACCCATGGCGGCCGGCACCGGCGAAGCTCGCATCGGCTACCGCGCGGCCACGGCGGCGGCGTTCCTGCCCATCGGCCCGCACGACTCGAGCGCCCGCCTGGAAAAGGGCATTCTCGAGATCCAGGCTCGGGTGCGGGACGCCGACGGGGTCGGGTGGACTCTCTCCCAACGTTTCGTCCCCCTGGCGGCGACCGGTACCGGCAGCATTCGCGTCACCACCCGCATCGAGGTCGAACGTGAACGGGAGCTTTTCCACGTGCCGTGGCTCACACTCTTTCCCGGCCTAGGGACCTTCGGTGAACGCAAGGCCCAGGCGGTGCTCCCCGGCATCGAGTACCTGGACGATGAACCCAGCAGCAGCGAGGCCGACGTGCGCGGTCCGGGCGCCGTCCGCCGCCTGGTCAGCGACGTCAAGCTCTGCTTCCCGATGATGGCCATCTGCCAGGGCGGGCGCTACCTGGCGGTGTCCTGGAGCCGCAGTGACCATCCCGCCGCCGTGTTCGATTCCCCTGATCGGACGTACCGATCTGGCGCGCACCTGCTGGCGCTCTGGTATCCTGGGGTCGGCCCGAGCCGCGAGGAGAACACCTTCGCGCCGCACGACAGCTTCACCGTGCCGGCTGCGGCCCCTCTGGAGTTCACCTTCACCCTCTCCGGCGGCGTCGGGGAGACCATCGTCCCCGCGCTACAGCATTGGTTGCGTCTGCAGCCTCTGCCGGCGCCACCCGAGTTCCCCGGCGGCTTGTCGGCGGCAAAACGCCTCATGGCCCAGGGCTGGGTCGACTCGGCCGCGTACCAGGACGGCCGCTGGCGCCACGCCGTCTGGGGCAAGAGCTTCGGGCCGCAGCCCGCGGCGGACGCGGTAGCCTTCATGCAGTGGCTGGTTGGCCAGACGGGCGATGCGGCGCTCGACAAACGCTTGTCTCAGGCTTCCGAGAAGGGGCTTCGCGAGGTGGCCGGAGACTGGGGCGCCAGCGTCTCCCACGTACCGTTGGTGCCACTGGCCGCCCTAGTCTTTGGCGACATCCAGGCGCTGCTTGGCAAGCGCGCCACGGAGGTCCGCCAGCGCCTGGCGAGCATCCCAGCGGACGGCATTGTCCGCTACCATCGCCGCGAGGGCGGTCCGGACTATGGCAGCACCCACACGGTGGACCATGCTAACGGCCTCGCGGCCGTCGCCCTGACCAGCCTGGTCGAATATGCCTGCTGGACCGGCGATGCGGCCGTCGCCCGCAGGGTCCTTGACCTCCTTGACCGACAGTCTGAACTCTACGCCAACGGCGTGCCGCGCGGGGCGCAGACCTGGGAGGTACCGCTCCATACTCCTGATATTCTGGCCGCCGGACGCCTGGTGCATATGTACGTTCTCGCCTACGCCATCTCGGGTGAGTCGCGCTTCCTGGAGCAGGCACGCTACTGGGCCTGGACCGGCCTCCCCTTCATCTACCTCGACCCGCCCGTCGCCGCCCCGGTCGGCCTCTACGCCACCACAGCCGTCCTCGGCGCCACCAACTGGCAGGCGCCGTACTGGATCGGCCAGCCCGTGCAGTGGTGCGGCCTGGTCTACCGCTCTGCCTTGCTCGAACTGGCGCGAGTGGATGCGGACCAGGCGGCCACCTGGAATCGCCTGGCCACCGGCATCACGCGGGCGGGGCTGCAGATGAGCTTCCCACCCGAGGACCCCGAGCGGCGGGGCTTGCTCCCCGACTTCTACCACTTGCGCGAGCAGCGCAGTGACGGCCCCGCCATCAACCCGGGAACCGTGCAGGCGGGCCTGCCGGACGCCTACGGGCAGGCGCCGCTGCTCGACCTCTGCGTGGTCGGACCCCGGCGGACCCGCATTCTCGCCCCGGGCCGCATCGTGCCGACTACCCAGGCGGTCTCTGCGGGCGGTTTTCGCGTCGCGATCGAGCCTTGGCCCACAGGTGCTTACGACATCCAGGTGGCGGGAGTGCCCGCGGCGCCGACACAGATCACCTGGAGCGGTCCCGGCAAGCCGACGCCACGCTACAACGCTGAACTCGGCTGCCTGACGGTGCGCGTGACGGGTCGCGGTGAACTCTCGGTACAGGAGTGATTCTGATGAAGCCATTCGCCTTCGCTTTCTGGCTGACGGTCTGGGCTCTTCCCGCTGCCGATTTCTGGGTCTCTCCGGCTGGAAACGACGCCGCCACCGGCGCGTCCGAACAGCCCTTCCGCACCATCGGCCGCGCCGCTCAACTCATGCAGGCCGGCGATACCTGCCACCTCGGGGCGGGAAGGTACGGCGAAACCGTTACCCCGGCCCGCGATGGCACCGCCGCCGCGCCGCTGGTGTTCCAGGCCGAGGGCGAGGTCCTCATCTCTGGCGCTGATCCCATCACCGGCTGGGAAGCGCACGAGGGACGGGTCTGGCGGGCGCCGCTCGACCGTGATTTCGGCCGCAATACGCAGGTGTTCTACGCTGGCCGCATGCTGACCGAAGCGCGCTGGCCCAATGACCGCGACGGCGATCCGTTCACGCCCGACGGCGCGCCGTTGGAGGCGGGCAGCAACGAGGCGGGGCTGGTCTCGGCGGCACTGGCCACCTCGCCGCTGGCAGACAGCTGGCAGGGCGCCGTGGTCTGGGTGATCGCCGGCGCCAAGTGGAGCAGTTGGACCGCGCTGGCGAGCGGCTTCGACCGCGCCGCCGCGCGGCTGGCCGTCGTGCCCTCGAAGTCGTCCTGGATTGTCACCCACATGAACCCGGCCAAGGGCGGCGAGTTCGTGGTCACGGGGGGCCGACAGCGCCCCGATGCGGATTACGAGTGGGCCTACGATGCCGAGGGCAAGGTACTGTATCTGCAACTCCCTGCCGGTCAGGATCCACGCCGCGACGAGGTCCTGTTCAAGCGTCGGCAACTTGCCTTCGACCTCCGTGGCCGCAAGCAGGTGCAGGTTCGCGGGGTCCGCATCCTGGCGGCCAGCGTTGACCTGCGCGAGGCCGAGGCCTGCCTCTTGCAGGGCCTGCGGTTGAGCTACCTGTCGCACACCCGTGGCGGGGAGACCGAGGGCGGCCTGAGAGAGCCGACCGGTATCTCGGTTTCCGGCCGTGGCAATGTCATCCGCGAGTGCGAGATCGCCTACAGCAGCGGGGCCGGGGTGGAGCTGACCGGGGAAGGGAACGCCGTCGTCAACTGCTGGATTCACCACATCGACACCATGGGCTGCTATGCCTCGCCGGTGACTCTGGGCGGGGTCGGGCATCTGGTCAGTCACAACACCCTGGAGTTCTGCGGCCGGGATGGCCTGCAGCCCCGCGGACGGGAGCATCTCATCCAGTACAACGAGGTCCGCGAGGTCGGCCTGCTCACCCAGGACCTCGGTATGGTCTACGGCGGGGGCGTCGATGGCGGGGGCACCGAGATTCACCACAACTGGTTCCACGGCAATCGGGCCAAGGCCTGCGCCAGTGGCCTGTATCTGGATAACTACTCGCACAACTTCCTCTTACACCACAATGTCATCTGGGATTGCCCCGGCCTGGGCCTGCAACTCAACCGCCCCTCAGGCTACAACCTCGTCGCCCACAACACTGTCCTGGGCAAGGTCGGTCACTGGGGGCGCTGGCCTGGCCAGGAGGTCGATGGCATGTTCGGCAACCTGTTGGTCAACAACCTGGTCCGCGACGCCCTCGAGTTTCAGCCCGAGGTCTTCGCCGCCAACAACCTGGCCGGGCTGACGGGCGCACTACCCCCTGCCCCACGCCTGGTCATCCCGGACGCCTGCGTGGACCGCGGGGCGCCGTTGAGCGGCCTCAACCAGGGCTTTTCCGGGACCGCTCCGGACATCGGCGCCTACGAGGCGGGCGTCGAGCCCTGGCGCCCCGGGCATGACTTCGGCAAGGCGCCCGAGCTGGCGTGGAAGCGCACCCAGACGCCCTACGCGAACCTGCTGCGCAACGCCTGCTTCGAGTTCTGTGGCAGCACCTACGGCGGCCAGAACGATGGCGCCATCGCCCCCTGGACGGCCACGGGAGTGAAGTCGGCGAAAGCGGTCCACGCCGGCGGCTTCGAGGAATCGCCGGAGACACGGACCAGCCGCTACGGCTTCAGCTTGGTCCTGAGCGCGCCCGGCGAGGACGGCGCCGAGCAGGTAGCGGCTCGGCTTTTGCCCGGCCAGCGCTACGAATTTGCCGCCTTTGTCAAGTGCGCCAGCACGGAGGCGACCGTGCGCCTGAGCGTGGACCCCGGAGCCGGTGGCGAGGCGGTTTTCAGCGAACCCGCCACGGCGACCTCATGGAAGCGCCTCACGGTGTCGTTCACGGCCACTGCCCCCAACCTGACCGTCCGCATCGTGAAGTCCGGCACCGGGACGGTTTACGTTGATGACACCGGCCTGGCACTCAAGCTCTCGGCCCCGCCACAGCCGGAGGCGGGAGCGGACCAGTGCCTGGAGCCGGGCGCGACGGTGGCCAGCGTCGCGGGGGCGCTACCAGCCGGGCAGCCGCTGGTTGGAGGGACCCTCACCGAGTGGCGTGGCGCGGCCGGGCCGGCGCCGGTGGTCTTCAGTGAGCCGTCGGCGCTCACGACCGAGGTACGCTTCGCGCGGCCGGGCGGCTACACCCTCGCCTTGGTGGCCCGCCTTGGCGACTTCACGGCCTACGATACGCTCAGCGTCCAGGTGCCGGACGCCCGGGCCCGCACCACGGCATTGGCTCCGGTGGTGACGGTGGTGACCCAGGCAGGGGCCGTTTCCCCCGTACCGCCCCTGCTGTGCGGCAACCCGACGGCCGACGTCGGGAGTGACCGGCGCGCCTTCCTGGTCTTCGATCTGGGCGCGCTGGGGGCCATGCCCCTGACCCGGGCCAAGCTGCGTCTGTTCGTCCGCCAGGACCCCGGCGAGAGCGACCGCTACGGCTCGTGTACGCTCTGGCGCATCGAGGTGCCGCCGGGGACAACACCGGCCTGGGATACGCCCCTGCCAGCCGAGCCACTGGCGCAGTTTTCCCCGGCTGGCAGCCCCCGTGACTGCGGCTTCGAACTGGACGTCACGGGCCTGGCGCAGCAGGCCTCGAAGACCGGGCGCCTGGCCTTTTCCCTGCGCGGCTCCGAGGGCTACACCCTTACCGCCCGCTTCTTTGCGGCCCCGGGCGAGGCCAACTCGCCCGCGCTGGTGGTGCTCCAGGAGCCCTGACCCAGGGTTCAACCGAGCCCCCAGCTGCGGCCGGGCATACCGGAATGAGACTTGCCGACGCGGGGCCCATTCCGATCCGGCCGGGACGCGCCGGAGCGCCTGGAGGGCGGCCC
>CAIZKT010000057.1:0-2213 GCA_903933565.1 uncultured Victivallales bacterium
CGTCCGCGGCCCGTCGACGCCGCTTTCACTGCCGACGGGACGACGGCGGTCGTTTCTTGAAACCGCCCCGCTGCCGACGTCGGCTGCCTGTACGCTCGCGACAGCCAGCGCTACAGTGTGCGGGTTCGACCTGGTGGTTTACGACCCCGCGCGGATGGCGAAGGGCAGGGCACGATGAGGCGGGCAATGCACATGCTGGGGCTCCTGGCCGTCATGGTCCTGGGCCTCGGGTCGGCGCCGGGCGCCGAGGATCGCCTGGCGACGCGGCGCGAGCGCATACTGGCGGATCCCGGGGCGACGGGAGTCCAGGGGCTCTACCGCGAACTGGCCATCGAGGCGCTGGTCGCCAAGCGTCTGCCCGAGGGCCTCGACGCCCTGATGCTCGTCTTTGCCAGAGCCCTCAAGTCGAAGCAGGACGCGCCTACGGAGGGCGAGCTGGCGGCCCTGCTGCACGTGTCCGACGCCTTCCTGCTCATGGCCGACACGCACGAACTCGGCGCCGATGTCACCTTCCGGCGCGACGTCGCGGAGTGGCTCTTTGGCTCAGAGAACCGGCTGCGAGCCTTCCTGGACATGATCTCGCCTCAGGATGACCGGCCCGCGGTTTACCGCATCGTGGAAACCCTGTTCGATCACGATTCCAAGGGCCGCGACGATTATCGCCGACTGATCCTGGCCCTGGCGCTGGTCTGGGACGAGCCCCGGCCGCAGCCGCACCCCCAGATGGGCGACGGCCAGTTGCCCTTCGCTGAGCCCATCTCCCGACGCTACGACTATTTCCGCGACCTCTACGCCTCAAAGCGCGCCGGCATTCCCTATGCCAGGCTCTCGGTGGCGGCTCTCACCAGTGTGGTGGACACGCCCGTGCCGCTCTCCGAGCTGGAGTGGGTGCGCCAAAACGTCCGTTCCACCACCCTGGAACGCACGTTCTCCGATATCCGTTACGACGAGCCGCGGATCTCCCGCGAAGCGTACCAGTGGCCCTACGGCCCCTACACCCTGAAGTCCATCAAGGAACGCGGCGGCATCTGCACGGACCAGGCCTACTACGCCACGCTCTGCGCCCGCGCCTACGGCGTGCCAGCCCTGCTGTTCGTGGGCGAAGGCCGCCGCGGCGGCCATGCGTGGTACGGGTACATGAAAAGCGCCGAGAGGTGGGAGATGGACGTAGGCCGCTATACCTATGACAAACTCGCCACCGGCTACGCTCTCAACGCCCAGACCAACCAGTTCATGTCCGACCATGAACTGAGCTTCCTCTGCGACCGCGCCCTGCGCGACAGCGACTTCAGCGACGCGGCCCGCCTCGGGCGCCTCGCCTTCGTCCTCTGGAAGCTCGGCTACCTCGCCGGCGCCCGCCAGACCGCCGAACGCAGCCTGTCGCTCTCACCCCTCTACGAGCTGCCGTGGATCGTCCAGGAGGAGATGCTCAAGGAAGCCAAGGACTGGCGTGGCCTCGCCGAGCTGCTCGCCCGCCAGGCGACCGCCTTCCGCCGCTACCCCGATTTCCTCACTCGCATCAACACCCGCCAGGCTGACGCCCTGCGCCAACTCGGCGATGGCGACGCCGCCGAGCGCCTGCTCAAACGCAATGTCCGCACCCTCAATGACAACCGCGACGACCTGGCGCGCTCCCTGGTCTCGGAGCAGGTCCGCGTCGCCTACGACAAGGGCGACTACGCCGAAGCGCGGCTGCAGATGGAAGGCCTGCTCAAGGACCAGAAGCAGGAAGGCCAGAAGCTCGCCGGCCTCCTCGACGCCTACCTGAAGCTGACCCTCGACACCCAGCAGACCGCGGCGGCCGTCCGTTTCCTGAAGCGCTACCTCGACTCCCTCGAAAGCCTCTACGGCGACAGTCAGAAGGACCGCGCCCTCTTCCTGAATGTCATGCTGCAAGCCCTCGAAAACGACGGCGACACGAAAGGGGTAGCACGCCTGCGCAAGAAGCTGGACGCGCTGCGGCGCTGACACGGCTCCGGGTCGGGGGTAGGGAGTCCAATGCCGTAGGTCCCAAGTCCGTTGGGACAAGGTAACTACTCAGAAGCTGTGAAAAAAACGAGACCTGTGCAATAAGGATGGGCCGTGGTATTCAGCCCCAAGGGGGCGTTTCGGGCGCCCAGGGCAACGCCCTGGGTACCCGTCCACAGCGAAGATTGAGCCCTGAAGGGGCGGACCATGCGACCTCGGTGCGAAGGTAGGGTAGATGGCTCGCC
>CAIZKT010000058.1:0-4053 GCA_903933565.1 uncultured Victivallales bacterium
GGGCCGCCCTCCAGGCGATCCGGCTCGTCCCGGCCGGATCGGAATGAGAACCGCGTCGGCAAGTCTCATTCTGATATGTCCGGCCGCAGCCGGGTGCCTGGCTGAACCACGTAAGGTGGCTTACGGCCGGCGCTCGGGGAACAGCCCCTCACCACGTCTCCCAGTGCGCGTCCGGAATGGGGCGCGGGCGCGGCGTCTCCAGTTCGTCGCTGGCGCGGGAGCTTGCCGCCGGATCATTCGGGCCGCCGCTTTGCGGGGTAGCGGCCGGGCGGGCCGCGAGCAGTAGGGCCGCCGCCAGAGCGGCAATCAGCGCGCCCCGCTCGAAGCTGAGGATTCCCGGGGCAGCGTCGGCGCGGGGCTGGAGGCCGCGACAGCGTTCGAGCAGGTAGCCCGTCGGACAGAGGTGCTGACACCAGGATCTGGGGAGGATCATGGCCACGAAAAGCGCCCCGCCGGCCAGAGCGAGGGCGGGCCAAGGCGCCGAGCGCCACTGGAAGACGGCGAAGGGCTCGACGGCAGTCAGGTCGATGGCGACTCCGGCCACGAGCAGCACATAGAGAGTGATCAGGCCGGCGCCGCGCACGGCGTGGAGGGGCGCGGCGAGCAGTCGCGGCAGCCGGGGTTGCCACCAGGGCCACAGGAAGCCGGTCAGGTCCTGGGCGCCGCCGAAAGGGCAGGCGTAGGCGCAGTAGAAATTGCGTCCGGTCAGCACGGGAATCAGCAGGGCAACGGTAGCAAGGGTGGCCAGGAACGGGAAGCGCCCCCACGGCACGCCGTGCGCCAGCCAGTTTTGGGCGATGACCAGGGAGAGACAAGAGCCGGCCAGCAGTCCGAGCACGATGACCGAAGCCAGGCGCACCAGCAGGCGCAGGGGGGCCCAGCGGCTGCCGCCGAGAAAGCTCAACAAGGCCAGGGCCAATACTCCCCACGGGAGCCCATGCGTCCACGGCCGACGTAGGGCGGGCGGTCGCGCCGCGGGGGCGCCTTGGGCGGCGAGGGTCTGCTGCACCGAGCCGCTGATTGCCAGGCTGGTCGCCGTGGCGCCGCTAATGGCGTCTACCGGTTTGGCGCTGGCCACCGCGGTCGTCAGCCCGTTCCAGGTGTTCAGCAGACCCTCTTCGACGACGTATTCCACGAAGGTCGGGCTCTCGGCGTTCTGCCTGAGCCTCACGCCCACCACCAAGCCCTCAGGCGACAGGCCGATGACGCACGGCAGCGGGCCGCCGTAGCCAGGATTCCTGGCGGCGACGGGACAGGTATCCAGCAGCGAGCCCAGTACGCCGCCTGTCGCATCCATGACCGCGATGGGCCGGTCGGGCGAGATGGGGCCGAGCGCCGCCGCGGCCGGAAATAGCTCCCGGGCCAGGTCCACCGTCACGGGGGGGACGTCGAGGACGCCACGGGCAGACCGCGTCCGCAGATGCAGCACCGCCGCCAAGCCGGCCAGGATGAGGAATGGCAGGATGGAACGCGACGGCCGCACGCTCAGCTCTCCCGGCGGGAGGCGCTGTGCTGGGCGGCGCTGGCCGCCTGGCGGTAGCGCTCAGCGAAGAACTCGGCCCAGGCGCGGGTGCGGGCAATGCGCCCCAGGGGAGTCCGCAGGTCGGCGACAACGCGATCGCACTCGGCATAGGAAAAGGGCAGTTCCCGGAGCAGCTCCATGGCTTCCGGGGCCGCCGCTGGCCCCCCGGCACGGATGATCTCGCGCCACGCTTCCTGGAGTTCCGGATGGCAGTCGATCACCATCACCCGCACCAGAACCCGAATCAGATCGAAGTAGCGCCCGGTCCATTCGGGATGGTACACAAAGCGCTCCGCCAAGGCAAAGGGCTGGGCTTGGGGGTCGGACATGCGGCCCCGGTCTGCCGGGGTATACAGGTCGCGGCGCACCGGCAGGCGGCGCAGGGCATAGCGCCGCGGTCCGCCTGGGGTGCCCACGCGGTAGTCCCAGAGCTGTTGTCCAGGCCGGGACATGACAAAGTCCACAAAGGCTTCGGCCAGATCGCGGTGTGGCGCCCCGCGCAGGATGCCGATCGGGTCCGCAGACACCGAGGAGCCACCCTCGGGGGTGACGTAGACCATGGTTTCACGCCCGACGTGCAGGCCCTCCCACTCGGCCTGCGAGGTGCCGTAGAAGTCGATGCACATGCCGGTAGCGACCTCGCCACGCGCCACGTCGACGGGGACTTTGCCGGCCGAGAAGGTGAAGTAGCGCGCGTTGGCGCCGATCAGCCGCACCAGCAACAGCGCCTCGGACCAGCCTGCCGAGACGGCTTCTGCCAGGGCCGCGGGCGTGGTCTGCGCTTCGCCCTGCGGTCGGCGCCGGGCGACTTCCTCGTTCATCACCTGCTGCAAGATCATCTCGAAGCACTTGTTGATGGAGCCGCTCTTGGAGGGGTCGGCGGCGCCGACTTGGCGGAAGAGGCGCGGGTCCGCGAGGTCACGCCAGGTGTGTGGCAGCGCGGCCGGGTCCGTGATCGCATAGCCCAGCTCTGCCAGGGAGTCGAGATTCGAGCAGATGCCGAAGGACGACAGGCAGGCGCCATAGTAGCGATCCTGGGGATCGTACCAGACCTCGCCGCTGAGGTTCTGGCTGAGCTGGGGCGACTCGGGGGAGAGTAGCTCCGGGTGGCGCTGCCGCAGACCCGAGGGCACCAGCAGTCCCATGTCGGCCAGGCGAGCGAGATCGAATTGGCCGCCGCCGAAGAGGACGTCGATGCCGACCTCGGCCTGGCTGGCCAGGAAGGCTTGCCGCGCTGCCCAGGCGGTTTCGGAGGCGTCGGCCTGCTTCAATCTGCGGTTCAGGCAGGCGGCCTCGACGGCGGTCGTCCAGTCGCGTCCGGAGGACTCCCACAGACGCCGGAAGGCGGCCATGTAGCCACTCTCGAGGAAACGCACGATCTCGGTGGTGCCGCCCGGCGTGCGCCAGTCGATGTCGACCTCCATCCCCAGGTTTTCAACGCAGTGGCGCCGGAAGGCCTGCTCGAACTCGAAGCGGATAGCCTCGTTGTGTGGGCTGACGATGACGAGTTGCCGGCTCCGCGCGTTGTCGCGCACCTCGGTGCGGCGCAGGAGCACCGGCAGCGCGATGATCAGGGCCAGGGGCAGCGCCGCGAAGACGAGTTTCCTCAGCATCGTCAGAAGGCCTTTTCAACCCGGTCCGTGCCGGGCTATCCGACCCACGCATGCGCCACGGCGTGGATGTGGTTCGCCATCAGGTCAGCCGTGCCATAGATGATTCGGCTGGCGGGCGTGAACAGCAACACCGTGATCAGTACCCAGCTTACCATATTCACCCGCTCGGGGGCCACCTGGCGCAGAGGCGGCAGGAAGAAACTAACGATGGCCCAGCCGTCAAAAGGCGGCACCGGAAGCAGATTCAGCACGCCGAGCAGGCAGTTTGCCTGCAGTCCAGAGCGGAACACCAGGAGCAGCGGCTCGGCCCCGGGCGCCAGTCGCAGCGTGAGCGTGTAGGCCATTCCGCAGACGACCGCCAGAACGAGGTTGGTGCCCGGCCCGGCAAAGGCGACCAGCGCCGCGCTCCAGGAATGACGGAAGCGCGAAGGAATCACCGGCACGCTGCCCCAGGCAATGCCAAATAAGGCCAGGGCCAGCAAGGACATCCAGCCCATCAGCCGCCGGGGGTCAAGGGTGCCGTAGCCGTTGCGCACGGCCGTATCGTCCCCCTCGACGTAGGCGGCCCAGGCATGGGCGGTCTCATGAACACAGACCGAAAAGGCCACGATGCCGACCCAGGCAACGAAGCGCGCGGGGTCGCTGAACAACTGCTCGGCAAACACCATGTCATCCCCATCTTAGCATACCAGGCCAAGCGAGCTTGCGGCAGCTCCGTCCCACCGTACCTGCCCGGTACTAGGTTACTGTGCCCAAACATAGTGCGGCACGCCGAGCTTTCCAGGCTGGGCTGGGGGGCTGACAGGGGCGAGAGGGTGGCGTCGGACGCAGGTCAGTTCCGTAGGTGGTGACACCTCAGGTCCTGGGGTTCAGGAAACGGCGAGACGGCGAGACGGGGAAACGGCGACTGGAGGAGAC
>CAIZKT010000059.1:0-3169 GCA_903933565.1 uncultured Victivallales bacterium
CTGGGAATAGAATGGTTATGGGTTTGAGCCCTGTAGGGGCGAGCCATCTACCCTACCTTCGCACCGAGGTCGCATGGTCCGCCCCTTCAGGGCTCAATCTTCGCTGTGGACGGGTACCCAGGGCGTTGCCCTGGGCGCCCGAAACGCCCCCTTGGGGCTGAATACCACGGCCCATCCGTATTGCACAGGTCAAGAAACTACCTAAGACAGAATCGTCGCGCTGCTGCGTGCGGAGTCTTCCCTTGCGCGTCGGAGCTGGCAGTGCGCCCTCGTTGGCGTTTATAGGTGTTTATTGCACGTATACCGTCTTTACCCTATACAATGGTATAAACTGCTATACTTCCGAGGCTTCCCATGGACAAGATCAGGAACCCATTCTCCCCGGGCGCGGGGTCGCCGCCGACGGGGGATGGGACGAGGGAGACCGCTAGGGAGAAGACTGGGGAGAAGACTGGGGAGAGAATCCTGCGTATCGTCCGGCAGCGCCCGTACGTCCCCTGCGTCCCCTGCCTGCTCTGCCCTTGGTCGGCTGGCGCGTGTGGGGCCGGACAAAGGCGGGCACTGGGAGGTGCTGAAGTGACCCATGTTGGCAGACCCGAGCGCGCCACCAGGACCGCGGCAACGCCATGCTGGTGGCGTCGAGCATCTACGCGGCGTGCCGCTACTTCGCCCTGTTGCAGAAGACGCTCTGCAAGGGCCAGTGTGCGCTGGTCACCTCCTACAACCCGCAGGCCCAGGACGTGACCAAGGAGGAAACCGGCGCCAACACTGAGACCGACCGGCAGTTTATCTACAACACCTACACCGAACTGCTGCAGGACGTTGAGGCAAGTCCTGACCCGACGGATCAGCCCCATGTCTTGCTCTGCATGGAGCAGGGTTGGTAGGCATTATCAGGCGGGGGCCGCCCACCGGACCTGGCGGTGGTTCCGACGACGCGGAGTACCACGCACCCACGCGGTCCTACTCATTGCATGCACACCTGCCGCGGGCTACCTTCATACCGCCATCGCGGGGGCCGGGTGGCGTGCGCCAAGGAGGCCTTGGCATCTCCGACACACGGGTGCCCGCGAGCGAAGGAAGTCCCGATGACCACCGATCCACTCTCAGTGCATCCCGAGGTTGAAGCCCTGAAGGCCGGGAACGCACTGCTGCGGGACGAAGCGGTGCGCCTGTTGACCGAGCAAGACCACCTGCTGCACACGGTCCGTCCCAATCTCCTCGCCCTGTACCAGGTGAAGCTCGGACCGTGGGAGCTGAGGCTGCTCAAGGAACAGTGCGACACGGCCCGGCTCCGGCGTCTGATCGAAATGGTGCAGGCCTTCCTGAACGTCGGCCGGCTGCCCGTGATGGCCGAGATCGGGCAGAAGCTCGACGCGGAGTTCATCCTCTGGCAGGCGCGGCTGCGTGAGGCAGCGGAGAAGCTGCAGGACGCCGAACAGCAGCTCCAGCACCTGATGTCGCTGGACGATGACCGCGAGTTCAGGAAGCTCTACCGCAGCCTGGTGAAGAGGCTACACCCTGACGTTGTGCCTGACCAGAATGAGCAGATCCGCCTGCTGTGGCAGCGCGTGCAGGCCGCCTACGGGCACAGCGACCTCGCCGAAATGCGGGCGCTGTGGGAGCTGACCCAGCAGCTTGCCCCCGTCGTCACCCCGTCGACCTCTATGGATGCCCTCAAGACTGAGCGTGAGACGCTGCGCCGCCAGGCCGAGCGCCTGACCCGGCAGATCGCCGAACTCCGGCAGCGGCCTCCCTTCAGCCTTCAGGCGAAACTGGAGGACGACGCCTGGGTGGCGGCCCGGCGGGCGGAGATCGAGACGCAGATCGTTGCCCAGCAGGAGCAGCGCCGCGTCCTGGAGTCGCACCTGCGAACCCTCACACCGGAGATGATCGATGGGAAATGGCTTAGTGCCAATTGACCCGGCCCTGCTGGCGCTTATCCACGGGTCGTTCCAGCTCGACGGCGCGCTGAAGCCGTTCGCCCGGGAGATCATGCTCATCGAGTGCCACATCGCCGGCACCAGTCACCGCGACCTGAAGGGCATCGAGGAGAGCCTGAAGCCCGGCGACATGCTGCCGCTGCAGCGCGAACCGGACAACGCCCACGATGAGCTGGCCATCAAGATCCTTGATGAGAGGGGACATCACCTGGGCTACGTGCCGCGGGCCAAGAATGAAGCCCTGGCCCGGCTGATGGACGCCGGCAAGCTGCTCTTCGGCCGGATCGAGAACAAGGCGTGGCAGGGCGCTTGGCTGATGGTCGACATTCGGGTTTTCATGCGCGACTTCTGAGGGGGCGTATAGTCATCCGCTGGAGGATCGTGGCATGGACATCGTCATGGGCCTTGTGATCGGGATCGGCCTCAGTGCTGCGTGCGGGTTCCGGGTCTTTGTGCCACTGTTGGGGCTGAGCATCGCCAGCTTGGTCGGCCACCTGCCTTTGTCGCCCGGTCTTGAGTGGATCGGCTCATGGCCGGCCTTGATCGCGTTCGCGACGGCGACGATGATCGAGGTGTGCGCGTACTACATCCCCTGGTTTGATCACCTCATGGACGTGGTGGCGACTCCGGCTGCCATCGTGGCGGGAACGGTCATGGTGGCGTCACAGATGAGCGACCTGTCTCCCCTGCTGAAATGGTCACTTGCCACTCTGGCAGGCGGGGGCGTCTCCGCAGTGGTGCAGGGCGGTACGGTTGCCCTCCGGGCTGCATCCTTGGGGACCACGGGCGGTCTTGGAAACTGGGTCATCTCGACTCTCGAACTGGCGCTGGGGGTTGCGCTCACCGTACTTGCCATCGTTCTCCCTGTGATTTGCCTCGTGGCTGTGGCTTTGGTCTGCTACAAGATGACCAGGGGCATACTGATGTCGCGGTTGCTCCGCAGGCGTCAGACGGCGCCCGCGTGACGGATGCGTCCTCGGTGGCCGTCGTCGTGGAGTCGCATGCGCTCGTCAAGGCAGTACCAGAGGTTGCACCGGGAGAAGAGACCACGGTCATCGGACGCGCGATTCTGTGTAAGTGGATACCCCCTTACTTTGAAATATGAGAAGACAAGAGAGCCCGAACAAGGGCGCAGGTCAGTTCCGTAGGGGTTCGCTTGTCTGAGAACCGCAGAGGGTCGAGGGCCTGCCCGCCGTGGTGGGTCGAGAGACAAGCGTCCGAGTCCC
>CAIZKT010000060.1:0-1593 GCA_903933565.1 uncultured Victivallales bacterium
CCGTCCGGCACTGGCCGCCGCGGTCTCGCGGACCAGGCTCCGCAGGTCGGCGCGCCGCAGCCACGCCCCCTCCCCACAGGTGCCGCCGAGGAAGAGCCCGCGAACGCCCAGACGCAGGTGGTGTGCCACCAATCGCGGCACGCTGTCAGCATCCAGAGTGAGGGCAGCGGTCAGTGGCGTCGGGGTGGCGGACCAGACTCCAGCCAGACGCTCAGCGTCGATGGTCTGCTGCATAGGATGATGGACCCTCATATCGGGAGCGGCGTCGCGCTGCCGGCGCCGAGGCCAGCGGCCCGGTGACGCATCCGGCGGCCCTAGTCTACAGGCCTCGGCGCCGATGTCAACGACGACCCATTGGCCCTGGGCGCAAGTCAGCTTATGGTGCGCGCACCATAAGCTGACTTATGCTGCGTGGGACGGTATGTAGCGAAGCAGTGTTGCGTAGCGTGGAGTCGCGGTGGCTTGTGGCGCGAAGTGCGTGCGGGAGGAACACTTCCCGCAACATAACGTGTGGTCCGATCCGCCTCTGTTCTATGGTTTGGCCATAGACAAGGAGGTGTATCATGACGGCACCGTTCCACGCGGCAACCGGCGGTTCGGTTGTCCTACCCTCAAGCCTGGATGACCTGGCTGCGGAGTACCACGCCGATGCGGTGAGAGTTCGGGGGGTGCTTGAGAGCAGTGCGGCCGCCGAACGCCCCTATCTGAAGCGTCTGTTCGAGTGCTTCGGTCCGCCGGATTCGCCTGCGGACCTGTTCAGAGCGCTCGGGGCAGAGTCGGTCGTCGCGTGCCTGATCGACTACGCATCGAAGCACGGTCCCGGTTCACGCTGCAGCATGCAGGTGACCGTCCGGCTGTTCCTGCGCTTTGCCTACCGTGCGGGGTACCTGGGGCGTGATCTGTCCTCTCTGTCGCCGTCGGTCCGGAGCCCGCGCATGGGCAAGGTCGCGAGGGCGATTCCTCCCGGGTGCATTGAGGCGCTGCAGGGGAGCATTCGGGGCGACACGTCGGCGGACCTGCGTGACCGCGCGATCGTGTGTCTGCTGAGCACGTACGGGGTGCGCGGCGTACAGGTTCGGCGTCTGCGACTGGCGGACGTGGACTGGCCGCGAAGCCGGATTCACTTTGCCGCCGTCAAGGGGGGGCGCGCGGTCGAACAGCACCTGACGGCCGCCGCGGGCAACTGCCTGGCGGACTACCTCTGCAAGGGACGTTCCCAAAGCCCGCACCCAGAGGTGTTTCTGCACACCGGCGCTGGCTGTGGGCCGATCACTCATCCCCGCGAGCTATCCAGGATATTGCGACGGCGCATGGAACAGGCCGGCGTGGAGCTTCCGGCTGGCGTCCGCTACGGGTCGCATGGTTTTCGTCACGCGTTCGCTGCCCGGATGTATGGACGGGTCCCTTTCAAGGATGTGGTCGACATGCTCGGACACCGCGATCCGTCGACCACGCTGGTCTACGGCAAGGTCGACCTTGCCGCGTTGAGAGGGGCCGCCCTTCCGTGGCCGGGAGGTGCGCGATGAAAGCCCTGACCGGACTGAGCAGTCCATTGGCCGGGCGCATCGTTCAGTTCGTCGCGCACAAGCGCAC
>CAIZKT010000061.1:0-6082 GCA_903933565.1 uncultured Victivallales bacterium
CGCCAAGTGGATACCCCCTTTCTGGGGATACCGCGAACCCGCCCGAAACGGGCTGGGCATCGCGGGCTCCAGGACCGGGGATACCGCGAATCGGCTGGGGATACCGCGAACCCGCCCGAAACGGGCTGGGCATCGCGGGCTCCAGGACCGCTGGGTCTTGCAGACGGCGGATACCGCGAATCGGCCGGAGATACCGCGAACCCGCCGGGAGCGGGCTCGGTCCCGAAGCTGACGGCGCTTTCTAAGAACCGCCCTGAGAGGGCCTGGCAGGAAGATCGCTTGGAGGCCAGCGGGGATGCGTTTCGCTGGCGTGACGATATGTTGCGCAACACCGGGCGATACGCAGCAGGCGGGCGTAGCAGGCGCCGCAACGCGACGCCACAACCCGCGCCACCCTGCCGCCGTATCCCCTCTTCGCGGGGGGGGCTGCATGTTCTCACCGCCTCTCAGGGGGCTCGGGTGGAGTGCTGGAGTGCTGGAGCAACGGAGACGCACGGGATGAAGAAGGTGAGATGGCTGTTGGCAGGAGCGGGAGACATCGCCAGCAGGCGCGTGGGTCCGGCGCTGGTTGGGGTGCAGAACTCGGAGCTTGTCGCCATCTGCGACCTTAACCAGGAGCGCGCCGCGAAGCTGGCCCGTCAGCTCAAGGTGAAGACGGTCTTCTCGGACTATGGCCAGGCTCTCGCGGACTGCGGGGCCGACGCGGCCTACATCGCGACCCCGCAGTCCACGCATATCGAACTGAGCTTGCAGGCCTTGCAGGCCGGCAAACACGTCCTCTGCGAGAAGCCGCTCGGCCTGAACAGCGCCGAGTGCCTGAGGCTCCTGGCAGCGGCCCGCGCCTCCGACTGCATTACCAGTTGCTCCAACTACCGCCGCCTGTCTGAGCAGTACACCCTGACCGCTGCCATGCTGGCGCGGGGCGAGATCGGCACGCTGGTCGGCGGCTGGGCGGTCTACTCGACACCCTTCTACAACCCCGGCAACGCCCCCATCAGCAGGGCCCTGGGAAGCAGCCGCATCAAGGAGCTTGGATTCTACCTGATCGACATCGCGCAGAACCTCTTCGGCATGCCGGCCAGCGTTATGGCGCAGGCCAGTATCCTCAACCCGACGGTGATGAATGATGTCGAGGAGATCGCTACGGTGATTCTGAAGTTCCCCGCTGGCGAGATCTTCACCATCCTCTTCAACTGCGCCTCTCCGGGGACCCGCCATGAAATGGAGCTTTTCGGTTCCGAGGGCCGCCTCTACTGGTCCGAGTGGCCGCCGCACGGCAATGGGCCGGTCGTCAAGATCACCCGCACCGGCACGGAGACGTTCGCCGCCCACACGGCAGAGAACTGGCATCTGCCGATGATTGAGGACTACGTCGACGCGGTGCTGCGGCGGCGCCAGCCGGTATGCACCCTCGAGAGCGCCGTCAGGACCGAGGTCATCACCGACGCGATCTTCCGTTCCATCGACAGCGGCAGGACTGAGCCCGTGGTCTGGGAGGAGTGACGATGAGGGTCTTGCTCATTGGTGGCACGGGGTGCATCAGCAGCGCCATCGCCGCCCAGGCGGCGCCGCGCGGCGACCTCGAACTGTATCTGCTCAACCGCGGCAGACGCCCGCTCTTCGTGCCGCCGGGAGCGCATTGCCTCCAGGCAGACATCTCCAGACCTGAGGAGGTCAGGGAGCGGGTCAAGGGCCTGAGCTTCGACGTGGTCGCCGACTTCCTCTCCTACGGCGTGGAGCAACTCGAGCGGACTCTTGACCTCTTCCGTGGCCAGTTCAACCAGTTCATCTTCATCTCCTCGGCGGCCGTCTACCGGACCCGCTCAGACAGCGAGGTCATCACCGAGGCGCGCACCATGGCCGGCAACACGCTCTGGTCGTATGCTCGCAACAAGATTCTCTGCGAGACGCGCTTGCGCGAGGAACAGGCGAAAAGCGGGCTGGCCTACACCGTGGTCCGGCCCTCCTTCACCTACAACAACCTGCGCCTTTTCCATCCGGTGGGGCCAGGGCATCAGGAATACTCGTGGACCCTCGCCAGCCGCATCCTGCAAGGCAAGCCGCTGCTCATGCACGACGATGGCAACGCGCTCTGCACCCTGACCTATGCGGCCGACTTCGCCAAGGCCTTCATCGGACTCCTGGGCAACCCGCGGGCGTTCGGCGAGGCTTTTCACATCACCTCCGACGAGCACTTCACCTACAACCGCGTGGCGGAGATGCTCGGCGAGGCGCTGGGGGTCAAGACCAGGCTCTGCCACATCCCGGCGCATACTCTGGGCTTCGAACTTGGCGGTGACTTTGGAGAAAAACTCATTACGTTCTCACGGAACGGTGTCTACGACAGCCACAAGGTCAGAACGCTGGTCCCGGAGTTCGTCTGCACCACAAGCCTGGCCCAGGGCCTCTGCCAGTGTGTCCAGTTCTACCACGACAACCCGGAGTTCAAGGTGGTGAACCAGGAGTGGGACCAGACCATGGACCGCCTGGCCGCAACCTACGGCGACGCCTGCCCGCCCCTGTAAGCCAGATTCGCCGCAACCCGGCCCCGGGATACGGACATGAGGTGACTATGCCCAAGCCCTTTGATCAGGTACGCCAGCACCTCGAGCGACAGTACCTCGACGTCCGCTTTGACCCGGCCTCCGGCGCCTCCAAAGAGGAGCTGGTCGCGGAGCTGGCGCGGCATCGCGCCGAGTGCCCCGGGGAACCCCGCATCCTCACCAAGGCCTGGCTCTTTCACCTCCTCTGTGCCAAAGCGCGCCTCGCGCCCGAGCCCGACGACTTCTTCGTTGGCAAAATCGAGCACCACGGCCTGCTGCACGCCCTCCGACACGAATGGTGGCAGGCCGCGGGGGAGAGGGAGTTCAAGGGCGACCCGCCCGTGGTCCCCGGCGCCTACACCACCCAACTGGACTGCGCCAGCCACATCTGCCCAGACTGGCAACGGCTCCTGCAACTCGGCGCCGTCGGCCTGCGCGACCGGGCGGCGACCCAACCCGGCGTCTTCCACGCTGCCGTCGCCAGGGTCTTCGACGGCATCGTTACCCTGATCCGGCGTTTCCAGGCGCTGCAACCCAGCCCGGCGCTGGCGGCCTTGGCCGAACGCCCCCCGGCAACCCTCCACGAGGCACTGCAGCTGGCCTACCTCTACCATGAGCTCATGGAACTGGACAGCATGGACGTGCGCGCCATGGGCCGCTTCGATCTGCTCTATGGCGAGTTCTACCTCGCCGACCTCAAAGCCGGTCGCCTCACGCGCGAGGCCGGCAAGGAACTGCTGAAGTACTTCTGGATCAAGTTCTTCGCCAAGACCCAGGGCAAGCGCTTTGGCAATCCCTTCCTCTACGGGCCGGAGGCCCATGAGTTCTCCTATCTCGCCTTCGAAGCGTATCACGAGATGCGGATCGTCGATCCCAAGTTCCACGTTCGCCTGGCCCAGCGCACCCCGCCAAAGTTCATCGAAACGGTGATCCGCTGCATCCAGGACGGTTGTACCAGCATCTTGATCGTCAACGACGAAGCTCAGGTCGAGATGCTGCGCCACTACGGCAAGACCCCGGACGACGCAAACGACTACATCCTCATTGGCTGCTACGAGCTGGCGGTCCAGGGCAAGGAACTGAACTGCTCCGGCGCCTCCGGGCTGAACCTCGCCAAGGCGGTCGAACGGGTCCTCGCCGCCGGGGATTACCCGTGCTTCGAGGCTCTGCTGGATGCCTACCTCGGCATTCTGGACTCCGACATCGCCGCCCTGACGGACAAGGTCAGGCGCTGGGAACGGCTGTGGCCCGAGATCAGCCCCACGCCCCTGCTCTCCGGGACCATGGACTCCTGCCTGGTGAAAGGCCTGGACATCTCGGCGGCCGGGGCGCAGTACAACACCAGCGGCTGCTGCAGCAGCGGCATCGCGGACGCGGTGGACTCCCTGGCCGTCATCCGCCAGCTCGTCTATGAGGAGAGGCGCTGCACCCTCGCCGAACTCCGGGCCGCCGTGGCAGCCAATTGGGCGGGCCACGAGGAGTTGCAGCGGATCGCCCAGCACCGCGTCCCGAAATGGGGGAACAACGACAGCCGGGCCGACGACCTCGCGGTCCGCATCACCACCTTCCTCGGACGGCGCCTCAACCACGAACCCAATGCGCGGGGCGGGGTCTTTCAGGCCGCCCTGTACGGGATCCTGCCCACGGTGCAGCAATTTGGCAAACTCACGGGGGCCTTGCCGAATGGACGTCGCGCGGGAGAGCCCTTAGCCATCAACACCGGAGCCGTGATTGGGATGGATAAGAACGGCGTCACCAGCCTGATCAATTCCGTCACCCGCATCGACCTGGCGCAGTTCCCCAACGGCACCGTCCTGGACCTCATGCTGCACCCGACCGCGGCGGCGGGCGAGGAAGGCATCCAGACCATCATCGCCCTCATCCGCGGCCACTTTGCCCAGGGAGGCATGGCCATCCAGTTCAATATCTTCGCTGCGGACACCCTGCGGGAAGCGCAGCGCCATCCAGAGAAATACGCCAACCTCCAGGTGCGGGTCTGTGGCTGGAACGTCCGGTTCGCCGACCTTGCGCCCGCGGAACAGGCGATGTTCATCGCCAAGGCAGAAGTAGCCTGAGCCCGGGAGACCAACGATGGGACTAAAGATCGGACTTTGCGGCGTCGGGCAGTTCGGCAGCCTCTTCGTGCCGGTGTTCCAACGCCACCCACAGGTCGACGAGGTCTACCTGGCCGACGTCGTCCCGGACCGGCTGGCAGCCACGGCGGCGGAGCTGGGCGTGCGCCGGACCTTCCCATCGCTCGAGGCGCTCTGCGCCAGCGACTGCGACTGCATCGCGCTGTTCACCCAACGCTGGCTACACGGCCCCCAAGCCATCATGGCCCTCAAGGCCGGCAAGCACGTCTACTCGGCCGTGCCCGCGGCTGTCACCCTCGAAGAACTCGAGGAACTGGTCAAGACCGTCGAGCAGACCGGCCTGATCTACATGCTGGGCGAGACGAGCTACTACCGCGCCCAGACCACCTTCTGCCGCGACCGCTTCGCCCGCGGCGAGTTTGGCGATTTCGTCTACGGCGAAGGGCAGTACCACCACGACATGGCCCACTTCTACGGGTCCTACATGTTCAGCGGCGGCGACGAGTGGAAGCGCACCGCCAGCTTCCCGCCCATGCTTTACCCCACGCACTCGGTCGCCTTCATCCTGGGGGTGACCTTCCGGCGCCTGACGGAGGTGAGCTGCTTCGGCTACGTGGATCACCACGTGGACGGCGTGTTCAATGCCGATCTGAGCCTCTGGCAGAATGTCTTCAGCAACGAGACGGCACTGTTCAGGAGCTCCGACGGCGGCACGGCGCGGGTCTGCGAGTTCCGCCGCACCGCTCACAGTATGATGGACCGCATGACCCTCACCGGCACGCGCGGCTGCTACCAGGAGCAACCACGCGAAGACGGCATCCTCTCCAACGTCTGGACCTGGCTTGACTTCCCGGAGGGCTACGGGAAGGACGGCGCCATTCCCTTCGACCGCGCCAACGAACTGGTCAAACTCAGGAAGAAGGACTACAACGACCTCTGCGTGTTCGACGGCGTGGAAATCACCGAAGAGACCCTTGGCAATCTCCCCAGAACCTACCTGGGCAAGACCTTCCTCGGAGTCTCCAAAGCGCAGCCCTACTGGCAGTTGCCGGTGGAGTTCGCCGGCGTGAAGAACGGCCACGAAGGCACCCACGTCTTCCTGGTCAACGACTTCGTGCGCTCGGTGGCCAGCCAGCGTCTGCCGCCAAACCACGTCTGGCTGGCCGCTCGCTACAACGCCCCCGGCATCGTCGCCCACGAATCGGCCAAGCGCGACGGCGAACGCCTGACCATCCCCGATTTCGGCACCCCGCCGGCCGACCGGCCAACCCTGGCCGAGACCCAGCCCTTGCAGCCCTGACCAACCCCCGCCAGAACCGCCCGTGCCCACTGGACATGCGGGGGGCTCCACCGCCGCGCCTGATGGAGATGCGGTGGGCTCCACCGCCGTTTGGTGGAGATGCGGTGGGCTCCACCGCCGCGCCTGAGGCCAGGCGCCTCTCCAGA
>CAIZKT010000062.1:0-7313 GCA_903933565.1 uncultured Victivallales bacterium
AGGGAGGAAGGTGCCTAAGGTGTGTCCGGTGACTGGGATGAAGTCGTAACAAGGTAGCCGTAGGGGAACCTGCGGCTGGATCACCTCCTTTCTAAGGAGCAGCCGCTCTTCCGCCGCAAGGCGGGATCGAGCGGCGAGGTCAGGCCCGCCAGGCGGCCAGGGCAGTAATGCCCAAAACGCCTCAAGCGCGGCAAGAGGTACATCGCACTGTTCAGCGTTCGGAGGGTCCGCCGGACTCGCCAGGCGCGGGGTCGTAGCTCAGCTGGTCAGAGCATCTGGTTTGCAACCAGAGGGTCAGGGGTTCGAATCCCCTCGGCTCCACCAGGTCGGCTCAGGGACAGGTAGCAGGTGGGCGGCCAGTAAAGCGGCCACCCACCGCCAAGAATGGGCGTGTAGCTCAGTTGGTTAGAGCGCGTCCCTGATAAGGACGAGGTCCCTGGTTCGACTCCAGGCACGCCCACCAGCTCTTCTGGAGATGGGCGGCGGCGGCGGTCAGACACGCGGGGTGTGGAACCCGGCCAAAGCATACGGCCATATTGGGCAAGCATGCTGAAGTCGGGTGGCACACGCCGAGTCTGAAAGCAGACTCGATTGACGAACGGCTCTTTGACAACTGCACAGGCATAACTGCGGGAATTGTATGGGCGCGCACGGGGCACCAATGGGTGTCGTGCGTGGGTGCGCGACAATACTTGTTGCGTACCGGCGCCAGAGATTCTGCAGTCGATGCGGATGGATTTTTTGGTGGTCAAGCTAGTAAGGGCACATGATGGATGCCTTGGCGACGGTAGGCGATGAAGGACGCGGCAAGCTGCGATAAGCCTCGGGGAGCGGCAGGCACGCTTTGATCCGGGGATTTCCGAATGGGGCAACCTCGTTCCGGTCATGCGGGACGATCCCGTACTGAATACATAGGTGCGGGAAGCGACACCCGGGGAAGTGAAACATCTCAGTACCCGGAGGAAGAGAAATCAACCGAGATTCCGCAAGTAGTGGCGAGCGAACGCGGAACAGCCCAAACCCGGCCGCTTGCGGCTGGGGGTTGCGGGACCTCCACGTGGATACGCGAACGGTTAGCCGAAGCACCTGGAAAGGTGCGGCATAGCAGGTGATACCCCTGTAGGCGAAAACCCGACGCGGTCCGGAGGTATCCCAAGTAGGTCGGCACACGTGGAACGCCGATTGAATCCGGGGGGACCACCCTCCAAGGCTGAATACTCACCGTCGACCGATAGCGAACCAGTACCGTGAGGGAAAGGTGAAAAGAACCCCGTTGAGGGGAGTGAAAAAGAACCTGAAATCATGTGCCTACAAACTGTGGGAGTCCTGCTGCAAAGCAGGATCACCGCATGCCTTTTGCATAATGAACCTGCGAGTTACTTTCGGCAGCAAGGCTAAGCCTTTAGGCGGAGCCGAAGCGAAAGCGAGTGCCAATAGCGCGAACTTAAGTTGCCGGAAGTAGACCCGAAACCACTGTGATCTATCCATGGCCAGGCTGAATCTCGGGTAACACCGAGGGGAGGGCCGAACCAGTGAATGTTGAAAAATTCTTGGATGAGCTGTGGATAGGGGTGAAAGGCCAATCAAACGTGGTGATAGCTGGTTCTCTCCGAAATAGCTTTAGGGCTAGCCTCGTGACAAATAGCGGACGGGGGTAGAGCACTGATTATTCGAGGGCCCTTACCGGGGTACCAACAATAGTCAAACTCCGAATACCGTACCGCCATACCACGGGAGTCAGACCGCGAGGGATAAGCTTCGCGGTCAAAAGGGTAACAGCCCGGACCGTCGGCTAAGGTCCCCAATCCGCGCTAAGTGGTTTTAAGGATGTGGAGTCGCACAGACAGCCAGGATGTTGGCTTAGAGGCAGCCATCATTTAAAGAGTGCGTAATAGCTCACTGGTCGAGTGATTCTGCGCCGAAAATGATCGGGACTAAAGTGCGGAACCGAAGCCGCGGGCTTCGCCTTGTGCGAAGCGGTAGGAGAGCGTTGCATGCTGGATTGAAGTTCTGTCGGAAGGCGGGATGGACCGCATGCAAGTGATCATGCAGGTATGAGTAGCGATAAGGGAGGTGTGAATCCTCCCCGCCGGAAATCCAAGGTTTCCTGGGCAAGGTTCGTCCCCCCAGGGTTAGTCGGACCCTAAGGCGAGGCCGAAAGGCGTAGTCGATGGATGACAGGTTAATATTCCTGTACTTCTCTGTCGGAGTGATGGAGGGACGCAGGAGGCTAGACCGGCTGTCTGATGGAATAGGCAGTCGAAGGAAGTAGGGTGGTCGGACAGGCAAATCCGCCGACCATAAGCCCGAGACCCGTAAGGACGCAGTATCTTCGGATGCCGCGGATCGGTCGATGCCACACTGCCAAGAAAAGCTCCTAAACGTTGATGACAGGGGATCCGTACCGCATACCGACACAGGCAGATATGGCGAAAAGCCTCAGGCGCGCGAGAGCAACCACGTTAAGGAACTCGGCAAATTAACCCCGTAACTTCGGAAGAAGGGGTGCTCGGACCGGTGACAGGATTTACTCCCCGAGCCGGACCGAGCCGCAGCTAAGAGGCCCAGGCGACTGTTTAGCAAAAACACAGCACTCTGCCAACTCGCAAGAGGAAGTATAGGGTGTGACACGTGACCAATGCCGAAAGCTTAAGTGGAGGGGTCATTCTGCCGCAAGGTGGGAGAAGCTCCGATACGAAGGCCCGGTGAATGTCGGCCGTAACTATAACGGTCCTAAGGTAGCGAAATTCCTTGTCGGGTAAGTTCCGACCTGCACGAATCGTGTAACGATCTGGGCACTGTCTCAACGTGGATCTCGGCGAAGTTGTAATTCCGGTGAAAATGCCGGATACCCGCGGCAGGACGGAAAGACCCCATGAACCTTTACTGTAATCTGATATTGGCATTTGGCTACGCATGTGTAGGATAGGTGGGAGGCTGTGAACTGTGCTCGTCAGGGCGCAGGGAGCCAGCGGTGAAATACCACCCTTGGGTGGTCGGATGTCTAACCTGTTCCCGTATATCCGGGGCAGGAACATTGTCAGAGGGTCAGTTTGACTGGGGCGGTTTCCTCCAAAAAGATAACGGAGGAGTTCAAAGGTCTGCTCAGCATGGTTGGCAATCATGCGTCGAGTGTAAGGGCACAAGCAGGCTTTACTGCGAGACCGACGGGTCGAGCAGTTGCGAAAGCAGGACCTAGTGATCCAGCGGTGGAATGTGGAATTGCCGTTGCTCATCGGATAAAAGGTACTCTGGGGATAACAGGCTGATCGCGCCCAAGCGTCCACAGCGACGGCGCGGTTTGGCACCTCGATGTCGGCTCATCGCATCCTGGGGCTGAAGAAGGTCCCAAGGGTTCGGCTGTTCGCCGATTAAAGCGGTACGCGAGCTGGGTTCAGAACGTCGTGAGACAGTTCGGTCCTTATCCGCCGCGGGCGCAGGAGATTTGACAGGAGCATTCCCTAGTACGAGAGGACCGGGAATGAGTGACCTCTGGTGTTCCGGTTGTCCGGCCTACGGGCAGCGCCGGGTAGCTATGTCGCGAAAGGAGAAGCGCTGAAAGCATCTAAGCGCCAAACCCCCCTGAAGACAAGGTCTCCCTTCTCCGTAAGGAGAACTAAAGGCACCCGGAAGACTACCGGGTCGATAGGCAGGAGGTGTAAGACCGGCAACGGTTTCAGCCAACCTGTACTAATCAGCCGTGAGGCTTGACCACCGTTTCTCCCATGGCGGCACGCCCTCTAGGGACATGCTCGCCGCAGGCTGTTGTTCTATGCCTTGATCGCTCGGAAGTAGCCAGGTTGTAACGGCTCCGTACACCAGGGAATGCATCACCCCGGTGCCGCGGAGCACGTGTAAAGCCTAGTCCCAACCGAACGATCTCAGGGCAAAACATAACGGTCTGCGGTAGCTGTCTCAAAATGGATGCACCGTCACGGCAGAATCACAAAAAAGAACGACTGTGGGACTCTATCCCCAAATTAACCTGGCTAACAGGTGACACAAAGGGAACATCCCAACGTCGCAATCCCACGCCGCATCACAAGGCGGCAGATCCGGGCGCCAGCACCGCTGCAAGGCCGTGCGCACCCGCTCAACATGGCATCCTATTCGTTTCCCATGCTCCGCCCACTCCGCTCCCGCAGTGCCTGTGCACTTGTCCAATTCTTTTGGACTGGTGACCATGGCGAGGACGTAACACCCGTTCCCATCTCGAACACGACGGTGAAGGGCCTCCGCGGCGATGATACTGCATACAAGAGTGCGGGAAAGTAGCTCGTTGCCAGTCCTTTCTCTTACCCAAAAGGCGGTACAGTGCTAACTGTGCCGCCTTTTTTTTGCTTGTGCATTGCGGTAGCATCGCCGAACCCGCGAAGTTCTGTCGCTGTCGCTTTGTTGAAGCCCTGTCGGATGAGTCCAGGCCTCTGGCTATGTTGTGCGAAACATGACCAGAGGTCTGGATTCGTTCGCCTACCGGTCCGAAATCGCCACCACGTTGGCCGATAACGCCGGCGCCGTGGCCAGGTGCGTTGTCATCCGGTCTTCCGCCGGGGCCGCCGGAGCGCCGCGCCTCGGGCGCGAGCCTCGTGCCGTCACTCGCGCCATCGCCCAGATGGGGTGCATGGTGCCGCTCTTCAGTGCCTACGGCCTGTGCGGATTCCGCTGAAAGTGGACAGCGATTCCGATCCATGGTGGACACTTGAGTCCTCCCGAAGGCTCTCCGGGTGGTTTCTGGGGGGTGTTCACCATGGGGGTCGCGGAACGGGCCGGAATGGGGGGTCTTCCGGAGCGCAGCGGCGCTCAGCCTTTCCTTTGCCTTAAATGGTTTCCTTCTGAAGTCAACTCCGCAGGCTCAGGCATCCTTACCTGGGGGACGCTGAACTGATACCATTTTCCGTCTGTGCGACCGGCTCCCCGACGAGTTCGTAGACCAGGCGCAGGTCTGTTCCCGGGTAGGTCATTTCTGCCTCGTTGAGTTGCTCGAACAGATGCCGCAGTCGTCTGTCGGTCGCCGGGCGGGATGATCGGTGAATGCGTACGCGGAGGATCTGCCGGCCGGGCTCGGGGAGGATGTCGGCGGCAGTTCGGAAGAGATCATGGAGGATGGCCCTGGCGGCCGGCGGATCGGTGTTGGGATCGAGGAGCATCGGCACCATGGCGGTCTCGGCGCGGTAGGCGATCATGCGCACGGCGTCGAGCAGTTGCCTGCGGGTGGGTGAGAGGCGCTGGAACTTCTGTTCCTCGGGAAGCTGGTCCCAGCGGATGTGGTGGTCGATGGCGCGCAGCTGCGCGCCGAGCTACTCGGTCTGCTTCTCGAACTGCTGGATTTCCTCGAGCAGTGCGGCCTTGCGCCGCAGCCAGGCGTCGAAGCGACGGGCCTCGGTCTGCGGTTCGGGGTGCAAGTCCAGGGCGGCGAACTTGGCGCGGCGGTGGTTGAGTTTTGCGGTCGCGGCGTTGCGGCGTTTGGCCAGCTCGCGCCAGGCGGGGTTGACCACCCGTTCGGTATCAGGGAGAGGAGCCAGTCCATACTCGCCAAGCAAGTCCAGGGCAAAGTGTTGCAGCATGTATATGAGGTAGTTTTCCTGACACCATCGGGTGAACAGGCGGGCGGCCAGCTCGGAGAGAGGCAGGCCGAAGGCGGTGCTGATCAGGCTGACTTGGTGGCCACTGTCGGTGAGCTTGCGCGCTTCGCGCATCCACATCGTGTCCTGGCCCGATCCGACCAGGCTGCCCATCTCGGCCAGCGGCATGGTGACCGTCTCGCCGCCGGGCATGGTGAAGGTGTAGGGCCGGAACCATTCCGCCGGCCACTCGCCGCGGGGGTGCTTGTGGTAGGTGATGCAGGCGATGCGGTGCTGCCCCCACATCAGGCGGAAGAACGCCGGGCTGTAGCCCTCCCGGTCGAAGACCAGCACGAAGCGGCACAGGCAGGGATCGTCCTTGAGCTGCGGTTCGGACGGCTGGCCGGGCACCTCCCGCAGCAGGCGCGGGACGATGTCGCTGCCCAGCGCCTCCAGCAGACCGGCGTCAACGGTCTTCTCGACCACGAAGAACGGCAGCCCCAGGGCGTCGTTGACCCAGTAGTCGGTGATCCCCCGCAGGCAAAGGCGCTGGCGAGACACGTAGCGTCGGGGAGGTGCGGTCTGCGAACCGTGGTAGACGCGCACGTGGCCATCGACGTAAAGGCTGCCAACCGTCTCCGGCGCCGCCTCCATCCACTGCCGACTCAGGTCGGCAGCCCAGCGGGCGGCGGCATCGTCGCCCGCCAGTTCGGTGAACTTGCGCCGCAGGCAGCGCACCTCCGGAATCCGGTCCAGGCCAACCACCTTGCCGAACTCCCCTGGCGCCTCGCCCCGCAGTTCCTCGGCCGTACGGATGCGGCACAGCGCCATGAACCCCATCAGGATCAGCACCTGCACCGCGGTGTAGTAGCCCTTCAGGCGGTTCAGCTGCCCGTCGATGCCGGAGAGCAGCCCGTTGGCCACCAGCGCCGGCAGGGCGCACAGAACCCCGCAGTACGGAACATCCAGGCAGGGCTCGAAGCGGGTCGGCGCCCATGCAGTTTGCCCATGGCGGCCAGGACCCGCTCGCCGACGCGCGTGCAGGCCGTGCCCAGACCCTCGGCCGCGGCGGCGTCCCGCACGCTGCGCGACGACTTGTCGGCCAGCAGGCAGGGCGGGGCCTCACGCAGCCGTCCGTCCCGGAGGGCCTTGCCGAGTGTGTTCGGCTTTACGCCCAGTTCCTCGGCCACCCCTGCCGCCTCGCAGCCATCGTTCAGCAGCCGCTGTGCCTCATCCAGTACATCGGGGGTCAGCACCGTTCCCCCACGGCGACCGCGACGGGGCCCGAAGAACGCGGCGATTCCGCCCTCGCGGTACCGGCGCACGGCTCGGGCCACACTCGCCTTCGGCACGCCGAAGGCACGGATTACCTCTGCCTGGGTACTGGCCTCCGCGTCGATCAACTGCGAGGTCAGCACCTGGAACATCCGCCGGTTGCCCGGCGGGTGCCGGCCGATCGGATGGACGCCCATGAAGTAGGTCCAGCAATCATCCCCGCGGTGTACGCTCACCCGATCGCTGACTTCAGTGGCACCCCCGGGAACAAGGGGTAGAATAGCTTCTGGGATGATACCCTCCTTCCTGGCCGGGTGGCCAGGTTTGGTGTGGCAATGGTATCATCCTATTTTTCGGCGCTTCCGGGTTTCTTGTGGGTCAGGTCTAATCCCATGCTGCACCAGCCGTGCCCGTGCGAGAATGGGCGCCGAACTGTACCCGGTGAGGCAGGTAAATGCTCGTCGGAGCAGGGGCACG
>CAIZKT010000063.1:0-3851 GCA_903933565.1 uncultured Victivallales bacterium
CGCATAGCCATTCTATTCCCAGGGCGTTGCCCTGGGCTGGTATGGCAGCGCGCCTTCAGCGCTTCAGACGGACTCTCTTATTGGCTCGGGGCCGTTCCCACGCTGCCAACGGGATGCTGTCGCCGCCCACCAGCAGGGCACGCTTGGGCTTGAAGGCCTCGACAAAGGCGCCGAGACCGGGCAACGCCTCGGGGGCGCGCCCGCTCTTGACCTCGATGGCGATCAGCGTGCGTCCCGCCCGCACCACGAAATCCACCTCGCGGTTGCGCTCGCGCCAATAGAAAGCCTCGCAGACGCCGCAGGCCGCTGCATTGGCCAGGTGCGCGCCCACGGCGGATTCGGTAAGCCGACCCCAGAACTGGCGGTCGGCAAGAGCCTCTTCGGGGGAGAGGCCGGACTGGGCCGTCAGCAGCGCCGTATTCAGCACTTGCAGTTTGGGGCTCGAGCCGCGCTGGCGCACGCTGGCGCCAGCGTACTTCTGCAATCCCGTCAGCATCCCCGCGCCGCCGAGCAGTTCGAGGTAGTGTGCCAGGGTCGTCGCGTTTCCGGCATCCTGGAGCTGCCCGAGCATCTTGGTGTAGGAGAGGATTTGTCCCGAATACCGACAGCCAAGCTCGAAGACGCGCCGCAGCAGAGCCGGCTTGTCCACGCGGGTCATCAGCAGGACGTCGCGGGCGATCGTCGTCTCGACCAAGGCATCGAGCACATAGCGCCGCCAGCGACGCGGGTCTTCGCTCAGCGGCGCCGCGCCCGGATAGCCGCCGAAATACAGATATTGAGTAATTTTACTCAGCCAGTCGGGCAAATCAACCTGAAGCCCGTCAGACGGGGCCCACTGGAGGGTGAATGAGGTCGCCGAAGCGATGCTCGTCGATCAGGGTGGAGAGACCCTACAACTTCAGCCGCCGCCGCAGGGGAAGGCCAGCACGTCCCAGTCCTCCTGGCGCAGCCTCTCGCCGAGCACGTTCAGGTTCTCGGGCTCGTCGTCGATGATCATCACGGTCACGAGGGCAGGGGAGAGCATTACCGTACCTTTCCCTTGGCGGCCTCCAGGAGGCGGAGCAGACGGTCGTAGTCGTAGGCGTCAACCAGGACGCGAATGCTGGCGGCGAGCCCGGCGTCCGTCGGCGCGATCAGGGCCACCAGGTCGCGCAGTTGCCGGATGTCGCCGCGGCGCAGAGCCTGTTCGAGGTCCTGCCGCGGCTCGTTCGGCAGGCGCGCCAGCGCCTCGGGGTCCAGGACCGCGGGCGCCGTGGCAGCCGGGACGAGGGTGGACACCTCGTCATAGTCGAAGCGCACCGCGGCCACTCGCGCAATTTCCTCCATGAGCGTCGCGCGGCGCACGGGCTTAGCGACGTAGCCATCGGCTCCAGCGGCCCGCGCCTGATCGCGTTCGCCGGCAAAGCCGATCGCGGTTACGGCCAGGATCCGGATCTCACTCCCGCCGGGGAGGGCGCGGATATGACCGATGGCGGTGTAGCCGTCCATTCCAGGCATGAGTTTGTCAAGTAGCACCAGGCCAATCGGCGGGGTTTGGCGCAGGCGCTCCAGAGCCTCCTCCGCACTGGCCACGGCTTCGACCGGGAAGCCGACTGACTGCAGCAGGGCGAGCAGCACGTCGCGGTTCGCGAGGTCATCGTCCACCACCAGGATGCGGCAGGCGTCTTGTCCGGGGGCGAGCCGCCGCACGCGCTCGACCACGGCGCCCTTCGCCGGGTGCGCTTGGAAGGTAAAGCGGAAGCAACTGCCCTCCCCCAGGCGGCTGCTGGCGGTGACGTCGCCACCCATTCCGCGCGCGTAGCGCTGGCTCAGGGGCAGGCCGAGACCTGTACCTTTGCCAGCCTTCCGGCCAGCTTCGGCCAGATAGAAGATGTCAAAGACGCGCAGCAGTTCATCTGCCCCGATGCCGCTACCGGTATCCTCGACGTCGACCGCCAGCATGAACTCGCCCGCCGGGCGCTCGGCCAGGACGGTTGCCGTGAGGCGCACGCGGCCCTTCTGGGTGAACTTGAGCGCGTTGCCGACCAGGTTCACGAGCACCTGCCGGATCCGGCCCTGGTCGGCGTTGATGAAGCGTGGCACGTCCGCTGAGCAGGACAGCGTCAGCGCGACCTCCTGCGCCGTCGGCCGCTGGGCAAACATGACGCGCACATCCTCCAGCAGCTGGTGAAAGTCGAAGTTCGTCGGCGACAGCGGGATCGTGTTCGTCTCGCTGCGCACCAGTTCGAGCAGATCATTGATCAGTTGCAGCAGGTGTTCGCCGCTGCGGCTGATGGCGTGCAGCCGATGTCCGGTGGGGCAGGCCCGGCAGTCATGCTCCATGATCTGCGCGTAGCCGAGGACGGCATTGAGCGGCGTGCGGATCTCGTGCGACATGTTGGCCAGGAACAGGCTCTTGGCCCGGGCCCCCTCCTGGGCCGCATCGCGGGCCAGAGCCAAGCCCCTCTGCAACTCGCGGTTCTCGCGGTCGGCAGCGCGGCGAGCCTCGAAATGCGCATGCAACTGGGCCAGCAGCAGCAGGGACACTTCGTCGTCGCGCCAGAGCCGCTCTTGGCGCACCGCATCGAAACCCACAAAGCCCGTGCAGGCCTCATCCCCGAACAAGGGCAAGGTGACCAGCGAGCGGATCCCCCGCGACTCCAGCGCCTGCCGCAAGGGATCGTCCGCCGACAGCGCCGCCACGCTGGGGAGATGCACCGCCTCACCGCGCCGGTGCGCCGCCACCCACTCCGGGAACAGAGCGATGGGCACGGCTTGCAGATGGTCGATCTCCGGCGTGATGTTGGGAGCACACCACTCGTGGGTGTTATGCATGGTTCCAGCCCCGAAATCATACGCGAACAGGTAGGCGCGATCCGCCTCGATGAGCTGCCCCATGGTCGCCAGCGAGTGCTCGACCACCGCGTCCTGCCGCTCCGCGGGCACGTTGACGAAAGTGGTGGCCAGGCGCATCAGCTCGCGCTGGATCACCGACACCCTGACCAGCTCCGCCTCGATACGTTTGCGCTCCGTGATGTCGTGTAGAAAAGCTACCAACTGCCCGCCTACGGCGAACTGGGACTGGACGCTGACCTCGACATCATAGAAGGTCCCATTCTGGCGGCGGTGACGAGACTCAAAGCGATCTTCGCCCTGGGTCGTGATCCTGGCGATGTGGGAAGCCACGCTAGCAGCGGTCTCGGTGACGCTCAGCTCGGAGATGTGCATGCCCAGCAACTCCGCCTCGCGGTAGCCGCTCATCCGGCAGTAGGCGTCGTTGACGGCCAGCAGGCGCCCCTGCGCGTTCGCCTGCCAGAAGCCGTCCATGGCGGTCTGGAGGATAGTGCGGTAGTGCCTCTCGCTCTCCCGTAGGCCGCGGCTCAGCTCTTCGGCCCGCCGCTGCGCGACAAGTCCGCTGTTCTCCAGGACTCGCACCAGGCTGAACAGCAGCAACGCGATGAGGGCGCTGGCGACCGCGACGAACCCTACCTGAGCGTCGGCGGCGGTGAAGACTCCGCCGCCGGCTTGGGTACAGCACACGGTCCAGGGGTGACCGTTGAAATCCAGGGTCATCTGTCGCGAGAAGCGTACGCCAGACGAAGGGGTCTCGTTCTCCGCCGGTGGCGATCTGTGGAGCAGACTCTGGGGCGAAGGCTGCAGGCCGTCAAAGACGCTGAGATGGATCTGCTGATCTCCTCTTTGCTCGCGAGAACCAAGGACTCCCTGCAGCAGGTCGTCCATCCGGTAGGGAGAGTAGACCCAGCCATAGATGGCGGCACGGCGCTGCTCAGGGGAGTCTGTCGGCATGCCCTGGCGGTAGACCGGGACATACATCAGCGTGCCAGCTTGGAGCGCTTCGTCGGTTTCCTGAA
>CAIZKT010000064.1:0-2029 GCA_903933565.1 uncultured Victivallales bacterium
CCGATCCTGCCCGTGTCCAAATCCTCTGCCAACCAACACCTCGCCACTGCTAGCATACACAAAAGCGGCTTCTGCGGTTACCACAAAGCCCTTGCTACAGCCAGCCTGCGTTAGGTGGCGCTTCAGGAAAAGACCATGCCCGGCTGGGAGTTCTAACCTTTCGGAGCTTGTATCGCTGCGACGGTCGTGGTTGAATAGCGCGCACATGCATGGCGTAGGAAAACCGATTGTTTTGGCGGCCGCAGCACATCCCGATGACATTGAGTTCATGATGGCCGGGACGCTCCTTTTGTTGCAGCGCGCGGGGGCCGAGATCCACATGTGGAATCTCGCCAACGGCTATTGCGGCACGGCGCAGCATAGCCGCGAGGAGATCATCCGCCTGCGCGCCGCCGAGGCCGAGGCCTCCGCCCGACTGGTGGGCGCCACGTCGCATCCGTCGCTCTTCGACGATCTCGGGATCTTTTACGATGCGCCGTCGCTGGCACGCGTGTCGGCCGTGGTGCGGGAGATCCGGCCGACCATCATCCTGACGCAGTCGCCGCAGGACTACATGGAAGACCATCAGAATACCTGCCGCCTGCTGGTGACCGCCGCCTTCTCGCACGGGATGCGCAACTTTGTGACCCAACCGCCCCGGCCGACCTGGGAGGGGGCGCTGGCCATCTATCACGCCCTGCCGCACGGCCTGCAGGATGGGCTGGGGCAGCCGGTGCGCCCCGACTTTACCGTGGATATCGCCTCCACGCTGGCCGAGAAACGCGCCATGCTGGCCTGCCACCGCAGCCAGAAGGAGTGGCTCGACGTCAGCCAGGGGATGGATGCCTACCTCGAAGAGATGGCTGCCATGAGCGCCAGCGTCGGCCGTCTGGCCGGCGGACTGGCCTATGCCGAAGGGTGGCGCCGCCATAGCAAGCTGGGCTTTGCCGCGCCTGATTTCAATCCGTTGGAAACGTTACTAAAAGGAAAATGCCATGCCGCGTCCGCTGAGTAAACTCGCCCCCGCCTGGTGGGACTATACGACCTTGGACAAGGAGATCCTGGATGACGCCGCGCGTCTGAAGCCCAAGGATCTGCTGCAGCTCTCCCGCCCGGGTTTCACCGTGAAGTTCTACGACACGGTCGAAGAGTTCTATGCCGCGGAGGCGCTGGAATACATTGTGGCCTGGAAGCAGGCCACCCCCGACAACCCCGCCGGTATCTGCGGCCCGATCGGCCCGACGGAGCAGTTGCCGCTGGTGGCGCGCATGGTCAATGCCATGGGGCTAAAGCTGACCAACGCCCATTTCTGGGGGATGGACGAGTGGGTGATCGACGGCCAGGCCGTGGCGGAGTCGCACCCGCTTTCGTTTGCCCGCTGCGACAAGGCGATGTGCTTCAACCGCATCGAGCGCGCCCTGCGTATGCCCGAGGCGAACATGCACTTCCCGACGGGCGATGCGTCGGCGTATTCGCGGAGCTATGATGCGATCCGCTGCGTGCTGATGCAGGGCGGCCAGGGAGAGATCAAGCACTGGGCCTTCAACGACCCGATCGCGCGCGAAGGCAAATACAAGCACCAGCCGCCGACCCCGGCCGAGTACCGTGCGCTCAAGACGCGCCGCGTGAAGCTGCACCCGGTGACCATCACGCAGAACGCCCGCACCTCCGGCGGCGGCAATGTCTCGCTGGTCCCCACGGAAGCCATGACCGTCGGCCCACAGGAAACCTGGAAGGCCGAGAAGGTCTCCATCTGGCACCCGGGGCATCACGACAACCCCTTTGGTATTCGCCTGAGCGCGCTGATGATCGCCAAGCAGATTCCCGACGCCGCCGTGCCGATGTCGCTGCTGGCCGATCACCCGAATGTGCAGTTCAACTACCTGCGCTCCGGCATCGGCTCAGTGGCTGTTGAGATGCATTGAGGGGGCGGGGGGCAGGTGTCAGGGTTCAGGGTTCAGGGTTCGGGGTTCAGGAGTCGTTTCCGGCCTGATCTCTGGCATCCTGAACCCTGACTCCCGGCGTTTCCTCGGGTTTTGCAAGCGCCTCA
>CAIZKT010000065.1:0-5367 GCA_903933565.1 uncultured Victivallales bacterium
ACTCCCTCGGCTCCCGCCCCACATACTCTCTCGGCCGCCGCCCCACATACTCCCTCGGCCGCCGCCCCACATACTCCCTCGGCCGCCGCCCCACATACTCCCTCGGCTCCCGCCCCACATACTCCCTCGGCTCCCGCCTCACATACTCACACACTCTCCCACCCGTCTGCCCCACAACGAGGAGGCTCGCGGTGAAGCTCCTGGCCATCGACGACAACCGCGACAACCTGACGGCGCTGAAAGCCGTCGTGCAGGATGCGCTGCCCGGGTGCGTCCTACTGACCGCCCTGAGCGGTATGCAGGGCCTTGACCTGGCCCGGGCTGAAGACCCGGATGTGATCCTGCTCGACATCGTCATGCCGGGCATGGATGGCTTCGAGGTCTGCCGGAAGCTGAAAGCGGACGACCGCCTGCGGGCGATTCCGGTGATCTTTCTGACTGCCCTCAGGACCGATCGGGAGAGTCGCGTCAAGGCTCTGGAAGCGGGGGGCGAGGGGTTTCTCTCCAAACCGCTGGACGAGCAGGAGTTGGTGGCCCAGGTCCGGGCCATGGCCAAACTCAAAGCGGCCAACCATTTGCAGCGGCTGGAGAAGGAGCAACTGGCGACCCTCGTCGCCGAACGCACCCAGGACCTGGAGCGGGAGCTGGCAGCGCGCCAAGAGGCGGAAGTGGAGGTCGCTCGCATGGCGCAAGAATGGCAGATCACCTTCGACGCCATGAGTGAGGCCGTCTGGATTCTGGACAAAGACCGCCACGTGCTGCGCTCCAACAAGGCCGCCGAGCGCTTCTTTCAGAGACCCTGTGCCGGCATGGTTGGCTGCCACTGCTGGGAAATCGTGCATGGGACGGCGGGACCGATCGTCGAGTGCCCCATCACGCGGGCGGCCAAGAGCCTGCGCAGCGAGAGCCTGGAACTGCCGATCGGCGAGAGCTGGTTTGAGGTGGTCGTGGACCCTATCTTGGATGCGGAGGGCCATTTTGCGGGTGCCGTTCACATCCTGGCCGACATCAGTCGGCGCAAGCGCGCGGAGCTCGAGAAAGAGCAGTTGCAGGCGCAGTACCTCCAGGCTCAGAAGATGGAGTTGGTGGGCCGCCTGGCGGGCGGCGTGGCCCACGACTTCAACAACCTGCTGATGGGTATCATGGGCTACAGCGACCTGTGCCGTGACGCGCTGCCGGCTGGTCACCCCATCCGCCAGTGGCTCGACGAGATCAGCCGCGATGCCCAGCGCTCGGCCGACATCACCCGCCAGCTCCTCGCCTTCGCCCGCAAACAGACCATAGCGCCCGTGAGGCTGGACTTGAACGACGCCTTGGCCGGCATGCTCAAGATGCTGCAGCGCCTGATCGGCGAGGACATCGACCTGGCCTGGATGCCGGGCGCAAACCTCTGGCCGGTCAAACTCGACCCTTCGCAGATCGACCAAACCCTGGCCAACCTTTGCGTCAACGCCCGCGACGCCATCAACGCCCGAGACGCTATCAACGGCACCGGCAAGATCACCATCGAGACGGGCAACGCCGTCCTGAATCTGGCCGACTGCGTCGACCGCGCAGGCGCCGTGCCCGGCGACTATGTGCTGCTCGCCGTCAGCGACGATGGCTGCGGCATGTCCGCCGACGTCATGACGCACCTCTTTGAGCCGTTCTTCACCACCAAAGAAATTGGCAAGGGCACGGGGCTGGGGCTGGCCACCGTGTACGGGATCGTCACGCAGAACCAAGGCTTCATCACCGTCGATAGCACCGTGGGCAAGGGAACGACCTTCCGAGTCTACTTGCCCCGGTTCGTGGGAAAAGCCCCGGAGGCGACCGCCACGGCCGCGGCGAACGTCCCCAGAGGTCGCGGCGAGACGGTTCTGTTGGTGGAGGACGAGAAGTCTCTGCGCGTAACCTTGGCCCTGTTCCTCAATGCGTTGGGCTACAAAGCCTTGGTGGCGGAGAACCCGGCGGCAGCCCTGGCCCTGGCCACGCAGCACCCGGGCGCTATCCAGCTCCTGCTGACCGACGTGGTCATGCCCGGCCAGGATGGCCGACACCTGGCGGATCAGCTCGCCGGGCTCAAACCGGGCCTCAAAGTCCTGTTCATGTCCGGTTACACGGCCGACGTGGTGGCCCTCCACGGCATTCTGGACCCGGAGGTTCGCTTCATCGGCAAACCGTTCTCGCGCGACGAACTGGCTCGCAAGGTGCATGAGGTGCTGACGCTATGAGAATTCTGGCGATCGATGACGACCAGGACAGCCTGACAGCGCTGCGGGCCGTCGTGCGAGATGCCCTGCCTGGGTGCGAGCTGTTGACCGCGGCGAACGGCCCTCAGGGCATTGAGCTGGCCCGCAGCGCTGACCCGGACCTGATCCTGCTCGACATTCTCATGCCCGGCATGGACGGACTTGACGTCTGCCGGCAACTGAAGGCCGACGAACGCCTGCAGGGAATTCCGGTGCTCTTCCTGACCGCGTTCAGTACCGACCGGGGGAGCCGTGTCAAGGTCCCGGAAACTGGGGCCGATGGGTTTCTCTCCAAGCCCTTCGAGACGCAGGCCTTGGCGACACACGTCTGGGCCATGACCAAGCTTGGTGCGGCCAGCCGCCTGCATCGCCTTGAGAAGGAGCAACTGGCCGCGCTTGTTGCCGAGCGTACCCGCGAACTCGAACGGCAGTTGAGCGAGCGCAAACAGGCAGAAGCGGGACTCCAGGAGAGCGAAACACGTTTCCGGAAGCTGCTGCAGGACGTGCCGGCAGTCGCCGTGCAAGGGTATGGTCCGGATGGCACGACGCAATACTGGAACCAGGCGTCCGAGCAACTGTACGGATACAGTGCGCAGGAGGCGTGCGGACGCAACCTGGTGGATCTGATCATACCGCCCGAAATGCGGGAGGGTGTCGAGCAGGCGATACGGCAGATGGCTGAAACCGGGCAAGCGATCCCGGCGGCGGAAATGTCGCTGATGCGGAAAGATGGTTCGCGTGTAGCCGTCTTCTCGAGCCATACCATCGTGCAGGTGCCCGGACGACCGCAGGAGTTGTTCTGCGTCGACATTGACCTCACCGAACGCAAGCTGGCCGAGGCGGCCCTGCGCGAAAGCGAGGAACGCTACCGCGCGGTCGCCGACTTTACCTACGCTTGGGAATACTGGACAGCTCCGGACGGGAGTCTGATCTATGTTTCACCGTCTTGCGAGCGCATCACCGGCTATCGTGCGGAAGAGTTCCGGCAAGACCCCGATCTGCTGGCCAGAATCACGCACCCCGATGACCGCGACCGACTTGTGGATCTCACCCATGGCCATGGGCCCTCGACGGCGCACCCGGAGCGCCACGAACAGGACTTTCGTATCCTCGCTCGCGATGGCGGCGAGCGCTGGATAGGCCACGCCTGCCAGCGGGTGTATGGCCGCACGGGGGAATACCTGGGCCGCCGCGCCAGCAACCGTGACATCACCGAGGCCCGACAGGCGGCGGCAGAGACAGAGACGTTGCGCTCCCAGTTCGTGCAGGCCCAGAAGATGGAGTCGGTGGGCCGCCTGGCGGGCGGTGTGGCCCACGACTTCAACAACCTGCTCATGGGCATCATGGGCTACGCCGAGCTGTGTCGGGATGCGTTGGCAGCGGACCACCCCATCCGCGAGTGGCTCGAGGAAATCACCCGTGACGCCCAGCGCTCGGCCGACATCACCCGCCAGCTTCTCGCCTTCGCCCGCAAGCAAGCCATCGCGCCCAAGATACTGGACCTGAACGACGCCCTCATGGGCATGCTCAAGATGCTGCGGCGCTTGATCGGCGAGGACATCGACCTGGCCTGGATGCCGGGAGCGAAGCTGTGGCCGGTCAAACTCGACCCTTCGCAGATCGACCAAACCCTGGCCAACCTCTGCGTCAACGCCCGCGACGCCATCGGCGGCGCCGGCAAGCTCTCCATCTCGACCGCGAATGTCACCCTCGCGGCGGCCGACTGCGCCCATCACGCGGGCGCCGTGCCCGGCGACTATGTGCGGCTCGCCGTCAGCGACGATGGCTGCGGCATGTCCGCCGACGTCAAGGCGCACCTCTTTGAGCCGTTCTTCACCACCAAAGAGGTCGGTAAGGGCACGGGGCTGGGGCTGGGGCTGGCCACCGTGTATGGCATCGTCACGCAGAACCACGGCTTCATCAACGTCGATAGCACCGTGGGCAAGGGGACGACCTTCGCGGTCTACTTCCCGCGCTTTGTGGGCAACGCGGCGGAAGCGAGCGCCCCGGCCGCGGCGAACGTCCCCAGAGGTCGCGGCGAGACGGTTCTGCTGGTGGAGGACGAGAAATCGTTGCGCGTAACCTTAGCCCTGTTCCTCAATGCGTTGGGCTACAAAGCCTTGGTGGCGGAGAACCCGGCGGCAGCCCTGGCCCTGGCCACGCAGTACCCGGGCGCTATCCAGCTCTTGCTGACCGACGTGGTCATGCCCGGCCAGGATGGCCGACACCTGGCGGATCAGCTCGCCGGGCTCAAACCGGGCCTCAAAGTCCTGTTCATGTCCGGTTACACGGCCGACGTGGTGGCTCAGCATGGCATTCTGGACCCGGTGGTTCGCTTCATCGGCAAACCGTTCTCGCGCGACGAACTGGCTCGCAAAGTGCATGAGGTGCTGGATTCGGGTAACGCGGCGGCACGATGAAACGAGGCATCCACTACGGCCTTCTCATCCTGGCTCTCGCGGTCCTGGCCGTCTTCGGCGCGCTCGGACTGGGCCGTTTTGGCTACAGCATGGTACTGCCAGCCATGCAGAGCGACCTGGGGCTGAGCAACGCCCAAACCGGCGCCCTGCAATCCGCCAACCTGGTGGGCTACCTGCTGGTGGTAGCGTTCGCGGGCGCCGCGGCGGCGCGCTACGGCGCCCGCCGGATCATCGTCGCGGGCCTGGTGGTGGTGGCCGCTTCCATGGCGCTGACGGGAGTGGCGCCCTCGTATTCGGCAGCCTGCTGGGCGCGCTTTCTGACGGGCAGCGGCGGCGCCGCGGTCAATGTCCCGACCATGGGCTTGCTGGCCGGCTGGTTTGCGGCGCGGCGCCGCGGCCTGGCGAGCGGCATTGCGGTGGCGGGTTCCAGCCTGGGGTTGGTGGTCACCGGCCCGCTGGTGCCGGCGCTGCTGAAGGCGGCCGGGGCAGAGGGGTGGCGGCTGTGTTGGCTGGTGTTCGCGGGCCTGGTGGCCCTCATCGGGGTTCTGGCAGCGCTGCTGCTGCGCGACGGTCCTGAGGAGCTCGGCCTGCGCCCCATCGGCGAGCTGCCTGGTCAGGTGAGGGCGCCGACGGCTGGCGTTTCAGCTCTCGCCTGGGGCGCCGTCTACGCCTCGCCGCGCCTGTGGCATCTGGCGCTGATCTACCTCGCTTTCGGC
>CAIZKT010000066.1:0-18376 GCA_903933565.1 uncultured Victivallales bacterium
CCGGCGAAAGCTGAAGGAGAACTCCTGACCTACACCGTGAAGAAGGACGACTCACTCTGGCTCATCGCCCGGATGTATGGCGTCTCGGTCGCCGAATTGACGGCGGAGAATAGCATCCGCGAGAGTAAGGTACTGAAAATCGGCCAGGTGCTCACGTTGCCCCGCGGCGCGCGCCTGCGGGAGGTGTCCGAGGTCAGACACACGACCCCCAAACACACCGCCGCAGTTACCCCCAGCAAGCCGAAGCCGACCGCTGCCTCCAAGACCTCCGCGAGCCCCACGAAGCACCCCGCCGCGGCCACCTCCGGCGGCGCTCGCAAGACCTCGGCCAAAGAGCCTGTCCCTGCCGACGGGATGTACACCATCAAGTCGGGTGACAACCCCTGGGACCTGGCCCGCAAGTTCGGCGTCAAGCACGAAGAGTTGATGCAGTGGAACAACCTCAAGACTGACACCGTCCTCAAGGTCGGCCAGAAGATCCGCCTGCGGGCCGGCGCCGTGGAAGGCGTTGCCGCCACCTCCACCCCGGCGGCGGCAACGACGCCTGTGCTGGCTCCCCCCGAAGCGGCCGCCGCCCCCGGCGGCGTCCTCACGGAAGCCACCCCGCTGACCGCCCCCCCGGCCACAACCCCCGCGGCCGGAACCCAGACGCCGACGGCCGCGACCCCAGGCGCCGCTACACCGGCGGCCGCCCCCGCCGCCCCGACCGCCATCGCCGCCCCCGGCGCAACCGCGCCCGGAGCACTTGACCTGGCCAAGAAGCTCTCGCACTCGGTCACTGAGGGCGAGACGTTACAGATCATCGCCGAGATGTATGGCACCACGGTCGAGGCCATCAAGAAGGAAAATCCCACCGTCAAGACCGATGCCGATCTGCAGCCTAACCTGAAGTTGATGGTGCCGTACCGCTGAACCTGTGAACCACCGTTCCTGACAGAACGGATTGCCAGCCGGGGAGACGCGCGTCCAATGCGGCTCCCCGGCGTGCTTTTAGGAAAGATGCTGAGTACGTCGATCTGATGAGGGTTCACCCCCGTGAATCACGTCCCCTGGTGGCTGCGCGGCGCCTCATGGGCGGCTGTGGTTGCCTTCTATCTGGCCGCCTGGAGTGTGTGGACCTACGATCCTGAGGCGGCCCGGCCGCCCGGTCCGGTTGACGTCCGCGAAGCTCGTTTCTTCGGCACACTCCTCAAGGAGCAGGCGCTGGCTGAGCGACTGCGCTCGTGGCAAGCGGCCGATCTCCCCTCCAGGCAGGCTGCCTGGCTCGCCGCCAAAGCCGAGTATGCGCTGCACACCACGCATATCCTGGACCCCAAGGCTATCCTCGACGCCAAGGCCGGGGCGTACCTGCTGGACAGCTGGAGAAAAATCCACAAAGCGCGCACCCTGAGTAGCTTTGGCGCCCAGGAAATCCCCGAGGAATCAGGAGGACGCTTACGGGCCTACTGGTCCGCGGTCGACAACACCCTGCAAACCTACTCCGTTGCCGTCCCTGAAACCTACTCCCCCAGAAGTTCTTACCCGCTCATCGTCTCCATGCACGGCCATGGCTGGTTCGGACCCTATCAGGGCCACCCGGCAGCCGCTATCAACGGCGCCATCAACCTCGCCCCCCAAGGCCGCGGCGCCACCGACTACATGGCTCTCGGCGAAGACGACGTGCTCAGTGCCATCGAGGAGGTCTGCCGCGACTACTCCGTCGACCGGGACCGCGTCTACCTGCGCGGCGGTTCCATGGGCGGCACGGGATCGTGGCACCTCGGGGTGCATTACGCCGAGCGCTTCGCCGGAATCCTCCCTGTCGCCGGCAATGCGGACTACACGGCCTGGCAGACGCACTGGGGCTGGAACGCCCCTTTCGAGGGACGAAACGACGAACTGCGCGGGCTCATCCAGGAAGCCCAAACTCCCCGCGCCTTCGCGACCAACCTCCTGAACCTCCCCGCCTATGTCATCCATGGTGGCGCGGACAACATCGTCCCCGTGGACCACGCCCGTCGCACGGTCGAGGTGCTGCGCCAGAACGGCGGTTCCGTGGTCTACCTCGAATTCCCCGGCAGCGGCCATGGCGGTTTCCCCGGCGACGCCGAGCAGGAGGCCCTCGCCTGGCTCTGTGGCGTCCAGAGAAACTCCCATCCCCGCAGCGTCCGCTGGGCTGCCGACCTGATGCGTCAGGGTTCGGCGTACTGGGTCCGACTTGAGGAGAAGCGCTCACCCCTCGGTATCGCCCATCTCGAGGCCCAGGCGCTCGACCGCTCTCAGGTCGTGGCCTCAACCCGAAACCTGAAGGTCTTCGCGCTCCGCCGCGATCCCGCTCTCTTCGCCTGCGACCGGCCGCTGTTCGTGAGGGTCGACGGCGAGCGGGTTATCTTCCCGCCGGGAGCGGCAGACGACTGGCTCACTCTCCGCCATCTTCCCGGCGCCGGTTGGCGCGATGCGTCCCTGCTGCCCGTGCCGCCACTGCGCAAGACCGCCTACCTCGAAGGTCCTATTCAGGAAGCCCTTCAGGCCCCCTTCACCCTCGTGCTTGGCACCCGCTCGCAGGACCCGCTCAAGCGCGCCCTGTGGGAGGCTGAAGTCTATCGCTTCGCCAGCGAATGGAAGCGTCGCAACGGCGCGCCCTGCCCCTTCGTGCGCGACCTGGAATGCACCGCCGAACTCGCCGACAGTCGTAACCTCATCCTCTTCGGTGGCGCCGAGGATAATAGCGTCACCGCGAGGCTGGAACCGCGGCTGCCAGTGGCCCGCATGCTGCGCCCGCTGAGCGCTGCCACGACCGCGACGCTGGACCTCAATGGGGCGGCGAGCCGCACCGTCCTCGCCGCCGCGGACGTGGGCTGGTTCATGGCCTATCCGAATCCCGAGCACCCGCACCGGCTCGTGGTCATCATCGCCGCCAGCGGACCGGAAGCCATCTACCAGGCCTGGGGACGCTTCGGCAACTGGTTCAACTGGGGCGTACATGACTCCAGGAAGTACTTCGACTACGCTGTCTTCGACGCGCGGTCTGCCACCCCCGAGTCGATGCAGTTGGTCGGCTGGTTCGGCACGGACTGGAATCCCGAGACCGGTTCCTGGTGGCTGGGGAGTGCTCTGATCAGAGCCCGCCTCGCACCCCAGGGATTCCCTTCCTGTAGCGAACCTCCCGTGGGCACAGACCGCTTCGACCTCGTCGACCTGCGGCCCGCCGCCATCGACCAGATGCGCGGTGCGGTCGGCTTCGGCCGTTCGTTCCAGGGCATGCCGTTGCCCGGCAGCCTCGGGGTGCGTGCCCCGGCCACGCTTGAATACAATCTGAATGGCGCGTGGAAGACTCTGGAATGCGGCGGCTTACTCCTCAATAGCCCGGACACTGAGCTGGTTCCCAGCCGCCGCAAGAGCGAACAGGTGCGCTTTACCATCCGCGGTGACGACCGCGAGCTGGTGGCTGCCACGGTCTCGTGGGAGCAACCCGAAGTGCGCCTGGTCGCAAATCTGGACAAGGTAAAACGCCTGAAACTTGAGGCAGCCTGCGTCGGCGGTCCCTCCTGGCTGCACATGAGCGCCGCCTGGCTGACTCCCCGGCTGTCGCGCTGAGCCCCACGGCGCAACGCTGCTGACAAAGGACCAACCGAACAGCCAACCCGGAGCCTGCGCGAATGAGTTATGTCACCTCTGCGCCCACCCTGCCAAGGGTCGGCCAACGAACCCACACGGTCGTGGCGACGGTGGGTCGAGCCCTGCACTCTATCCTGCGCCGTCACCCCTCATCGCCCTCGGCGCTTTCCCTCCTGATCCTGCTGGCACTGGCGGCGGGACAAGCGCTGGCGCAGGCTCCGGCAGAGGCGGCTGAACTGACCCGCACGATCGATGCTTACCTTGCCGTCGAGGCGGGATCACGCCCGGCGCCACTGGGCCGGGCCCTGCTCGTCCCCCAGGTCGAAGACGCTGGCGCCGGGGTCGTGGCAGGCCGGGCCTTCGCCTTGCTGTCAACGGACCTCGACCGGGTCATCTTGATCGCCCTGCGAACCGCCAACCCCTCCGGCACGCCCCCCGGGACGACCGCCGGGGGCCTGGCGCTGCCGGTCACGGAGTCCCTGCGCACCGCCCTGGGCGAGGTCAAGGTTGATGCCGATGCCCTCCAGGCTTGCCGCGCCCGCGCCGTCTTCCTTTCCAGCGCCGGGGAAAAGGCCGCCGAGCGGGCGATGGCCTCGGTGCTGCCCTTCTTGCAGCGGCGGCTGCCCAAGGCGTTCCGCCTGGTTCCTCTGGCCGTCGACGCCAGCGCGGATCCGGCCCTGCTGGCGGCGCTGGTCAAACCCCTGCTGAGCGAAGAACGTACGGCGATCGTGGTCCTGACCATCCCCCCTTTCGGTCCGGCCGAATTCGATGCTGTGTTTGCCCCGGCAGAAGGCCTGCTGGCAGGCGCCACTCCGGCGCTATCGGCGCCCCTGGTCGCGCTGAAGTCACTGGCCTACGACCTGGGCTGGAAAGCGACCGTTGCCGGTCATGGGCGCACGGCTGCCGGCCTGGCTTGCCTCTCCGCCGTCCTCGTGGACGACCCTAACCGCGTCGACCTGCTGGTGCAGGCTTCCAAGGCGACCTGGGACGACCCGGTCACGCTGGCCGCGTTCCAGGATGCCGGTCGCGCCTCCGGCCGCACGAACTTTCAGGGCGACTTGCTCAGCCAGCCTGAACAGCAGGTACTTCTGGGCCTGGCCCGCGCGACCATCCGCGGCAAGATCAAGGGTGACCCCTTGCCTGCGGCGCCGCTGTACTCGGACACGCTGTCCAGACCTTCGGCGTGTTTTGTCACCCTCAACCTGGCAGGGAAACTGCGTGGTTGCGTCGGCACGATCCTGCCCAAGGAACCGCTCGCCGAAGCGGTCCAGCGCTACGCCCAGGCCGCCGCCTTCGAGGATAAGCGGTTTCAGCCCGTCACCCTCGACGAACTGGCCGGCATCGAGATCGAGATCAGCATGCTGACCGCGCCCCTCAGAGTGGAGTACCGCGACGCCCAGGACCTGCTCAACCAGCTGACTCCCGGGGTCCACGGCGTCCTGCTGACCCACGAGGGTAAGCGCGCGACATTCCTGCCGCAGGTCTGGGGACAGTTCCCGGACAAGGCGACCTTCCTCACGGCACTGTGCCGCAAAGGTGGCACCCCGCCCGAGGCCTGGCAGGATCCCACCAAGACGGCGATTGAACTCTACGAGTCCTTCAACTTCGCCGATGAGCGGAAGTAGCCGATGATCGGTTTCGTGCTCAAGAAAGCCGTGTCGAGGCTGCTGTTCCCGCTGCCGGTCTGCATCCTGCTCCTGCTCTCAGGAGTGGTCTTGCTCAGTTTCAGCCGGCGCCGACGCGCCGGACTGGCGCTGGTCACGGCTGGCCTCGGGGTACTGCTGGCGTTGGGCTACGGAGTGCCGGCCGGGGCGATGCTGCGCCGCCTCGAATGGCAGTACTCCCCGCCGACGCCGGGTTGGTCCGTCGCCGAACTGGCCGACCAGACGGGCAAGCCGGTCTGGATCCTGGTGCTGGGCAGCGGCATGACGGACGACCTGGCGCTGTCGGCCAACAGCCGACTGGATCCGCATTTTCTGGCCCGGGTGGTGGAAGGGTTTCGCTTGCTTCGGCAGGAGCCGCGGGCCCGGATGCTACTCTCGCTTCCGGGGCGCTTGCCGGTCGCCCAGAAGCGGGCTTTGGCCGATGAGCTGTGCCAGTGCCTGGGCATGGATCCCGAGCGCGTCCAGCTGTTGACGGACGCCCTCGATACCGTGGATGAAGCGCGCAGCATGGCGCCGAGGGTGGGAGACGCGCCGGTGGCGCTGGTGACCTCGGCCTCGCACATGGCGCGCTCCATGCGCCTGTTCGCGGGCGTCGGACTCCATCCCGTCGCTTGCCCGACCGATTTCCTCACGCCGAGGCCCGATGCCCCCCGCGAGTTCCATGTCGTCTCAGTCTATCCCTCCGCCGAGAACGTCTGCCGCAGCGAACGGGCCGTGTACGAGTGCCTTGGTATTGCCTGGGCAACCCTGCGCGGGCAAACCTCAACCCCAAGCGGCCGTGAGCCGCCCCCCGCGACCGCCCGTTGACCCCGAGACCGCAGGCGCCGCCGCCCGGGTGGCCTGGCACGACCAGATGGCCCACCCGCACCGCCTCAGCAGAAGCTGGTACACAGGCGCCCGCGGGACTCATGCCGTTCCTCGGCCAGACGAATCAGCTCACTGACCAGCTGCGAGTAGGTCAGCCCCGAGAGCTGCCAAAGACGCGGGTACATGCTGATCCGAGTGAAGCCCGGGATCGTGTTCAGTTCGTTGACCACCAGACGCTGGTCGGGCATCAGGAAGAAATCCACCCGTGCCAGTCCGGTACACCCCATGGCCTGGAACGCCTGGACGGCCATTTCCTGCACCCGCACGGCCACCTCCGCTGGCAGGTTCGCAGGGGCCTCCAGGCGGGCGCCGTTCTCGTCGAGATACTTGGCTGCGTACGAGTAGAACTCATGCCGGGGGATAACCTCTCCAGGCACGGCAGCGCGCGGGCTTGCGTTGCCCAGCACGGCGCATTCGATCTCGCGGCCCGGCATGTAGCGCTCGACAAGCACCTTATCGTCAAAGCGGAAGGCCAGCTCCAAGGCCGCCTGGAGGTCGCCTGGCGCCTTGACTTTGCTCACTCCCACCGACGACCCCAGGCGGGCCGGCTTGACGAACACGGGCCAGCCCAGCTCGCGGCCCACGGCCTCGGCCTTGACCGTGTCGGCCCCCCCGGTCACAATCAAACCGTCCGCAACCGGAATGCCGGCATAGGTCAGGACCTGCTTGGTGATCGCTTTGTCCATGCAGTTAGCGCTGCTGGTGTGGTCACAGCCCACGCAGGGAATATTCATCATTGCCAGCAGCCCCTGGATGGTGCCATCCTCACCGTAGGTGCCGTGCAGCACGGGAAAGGCCACGTCAACCGCCCACGGCTCGCCCCCGGCTGCGGGGACAAGCCAGCCCCGCCCGTCCCGGCAGCACAGAGAGACGGCCTCACCGCCGGGGGCCAGTGCCGTACGGGCAGGGTCATTGCGATGGAGAACGAAGTCCGCCGGGGGCAACCGCCGCCAGGCGCCGTTCTTATCGATGCCCACCACCGCCAGGTTGAAGGCGCCCCGGTCAACCGCAGCCACCACATTGATGGCCGACTGCAGGGCCACCTCGTGTTCCGCGGACCGCCCACCGCAGAGGACCAGCAGATTGCGTGCAGACATGCGTCTCTACTCCACCTTGACCGAATTCACCTGGCGCGGCCCCCTTACGGCCGGGACGCACACGCCGCCACAAACGCCTCGAACAGAGCTTGACTCGCGGGGCTGTCGGCATTGCGCTCGGGGTGCCACTGGACGCCGACCACGAAACGCCCCGCGAGCGCCCACTCCAGCGCCTCCACCAGCCCGTCCTCGGCCCGGGCGGCCACCACCAGGCCCTTGCCAACGCGGTCCACCGCCTGGTGGTGACGCGTGGTGACCTGCTGCGTCTCGCCGCCCAGCAGCGCCGCGAGGCGAGTACTCTGGCACAGGGTCACGGGGTGCAAGCGTTCCCCCGTCTCCGGGGCCCGGTGGTCCAGGCTCCCGCCCAGGTCCGGGACATGCTGGACGAGGGTGCCACCCAGCGCCACATTCAGCTCCTGGATCCCCAGACAGATACCGAGCACCGGCAACGACGAGTGACGTAACGCACACTCCAGCAACTGCATGTCCCAGGCCTCCCGCCGGGGATCCAGCAACTCGGCCGCGGCATGGGGAACCTGCCCATAGCGCCGGGGATCGACGTCCCGCCCGCCGGTAAACAAGAGGCCGTCGACCCGCGCCGTCAGCTCCGCGGCAAGCTCCACGTCTGCCTGGGGTGGCACCACCACGGGCAGACCTCCCGCCGCTGTAATCGCTTCGATGTAGGCGCGCGGACACAGTGCAGCCCCATCGAGCGAACCGGTCCCGCTGAGATTGGCGGTGAGAGCGATCAGGGGCCTGTGCGTCATGCGGCACCACATTCCTCGGCCGCGTCAGGCCTCACCGCGACGGCGGATTTCAAGCAAGCGCTTCATCACCGCATAGTGATCGGAGGTGGCGCCCCGGAGACCGAAACTGTCGTGCAGTTCGAGATACAGGGCGTACAAGGCGGCATACACCGCGGATGAGGCTGGGTCGGGACAGTACACGGTCTTTTTGAAAGAACAGAGGGCCGCCTGCGCCTCCTCCACTGTGGCGTAACCACCGACGGCCGGACCGGCGACCACCGCCGCCATGATGGCCGACCCCAAAGCACAGGTCTGGGACGAGGCGCTCACCCTCATGGGCCGCCCCAGGACGTCCGCATAGATCTGCATGAACAGCGGGTTCTTCTCGGCAATGCCCCCACAGGCGATCACCTCACTGACCCCGACCTGGTACTCTTGCAGACGATCGAGGATGCGCCGGGCGCCGAACGCGGTCGCCTCGATCAGGGCCCGGTAGATCTCGGCCTGCGAGGTATGCAGGGTCAAGCCCAGGATCAGGCCGGTCAGCTTGGCGTCGACCAGAACCGTGCGGTTGCCGTTGTTCCAGTCCAGCGCCAGGAGACCGCTTTGGCCAGGTTTCAGTCGTGTGGCCTCGCGGGTCAAGCGGCCATGCAGGGCGGCATTGCCCCGACAGACGTGGGTCACAAACCAGTTGAAGATATCGCCCACAGCGCTCTGGCCTGCCTCGATACCGTAGCAACCCGGCAACACCGAGCCCTTGACGATGCCGCAGACTCCCGGGATGTCGGGCAAGCGTTCGGCGGCGGGCGCCACCAGGATGTCGCAGGTGCTGGTGCCGATGATTTTGACCATGCGGCCCTGCCCCACGCCGGCGCCGACGGCGCCGAGATGAGCGTCGAAGGCGCCGACCGCGATGGGGATGCCCGCGGGCAGCCCGAGTCGGTCGGCCCAGGCGGGGCAGAGGCGACCCGCGGCCTGGTCGGAGGTGTAGGCTCGCGCCGGCAAGCGCGCCCGCAAGGCGCCAATCTCCGGTGCCAGCCTGGAAAGAAAGTCGGCATCCGGGTAGCCACCCCAGTCATCGCAGTACATCGCCTTGTGCCCAGCCGGGCAGATGCCGGCCTTGACCTCGGAGAGGTCCGACAACCCCGCCAGGACCGCGGGAATAAAGTCGGCGAACTCCAGCCACGTATAGGCCGCCTCGAACACCGCACGGTCCGTCCGCAAGCAGTGCCAGATCTTGCTGAACAGCCACTCCGACGAATAGGTCCCCCCGCACTTGGCCAGATACTGCGGCCGATGCTGGCGAGCCAGAGCCGTGATCTGCTCCGCCTCGTCCATCCCCGAGTGATCTTTCCACATCCAGGCTTGCGCATTCAGGTTGCGCGCCAAGCGTGGGTCCGCGGCGATGGGGCGCAGGCGCCGGTCTACCGGGATGGGCGTGGAACCCGTCGTGTCGACGCCGATGCCGATCACCTGGTCCGGCCGGAATCCACGGCGGCCGAGAGCCGCGCTGAGGGCGGACGGCACGGTGGCCTGGAGTCCGTCCACAAAGTCTTGCGGGCACTGGCGGGCCACGTGGGGGTTGGCCGGGTCGGTGAGAACCCCGGCCTCGCCACTGGGGTAAGCCCAGACGGAGGTCCCCAGTTCGCGGCCGTCGCGGCAGTCCACCACCACACAACGCACCGAACTGCTGCCATAGTCGAGACCGATGCTGAAAGCCGCTTGTCTGCCCATCGGATGCGTCTCCCGCTGTCGCGGTCGTTCGTCTCCACGCCGTCGCGGCGCCCCCACCTCACGCTGCCAATATGCCGCGAGGCCCTGCCCACACAAGGACCTCACGGGGGAAAAAGCAGCGGCCGGAATGGGCCGCCGTGAAATCCACCCGCGGAAATGACGGGGATTCGCCATGACAAGTCTCAAAACCTGCCTATAGTGATCCCATGAATAGGCAACAAGGGAACCACCCCATCCATGGATGAGTATGTCTGGGACGTTGTGCCGTGTGACGCCGCGGAAGTACAAAAACTGATGGACGTGGCCGCGGTCTCTCGGCCCACGGCCTTGGTTTTGGCCACCCGCGGCATCACCTCACTGTCAGTGGCAGCCTTCCTGAACCCGACCTTGCAGGATCTCACCGACCCCTTTGACCTTCCCGGGGCCCGACAGGCGGCGGAGCGTCTCTGGCGAGCCATCCTCAACGGCGAACGCATTCTGGTGCATGGCGACTATGACACCGATGGCATCACGGCGGCGGCGCTGACGTCGTGGGTCCTGCGCCGCAATGGCGCCGACACCGAGTGCTACCTGCCCCACCGCATCGACGACGGTTACGGTTTGACCGTGGAGTCCATCGAGAAGGCTTGCGCCGACAAGTGCCGGTTGCTGCTTACGGTGGATTGTGGCATCACCAGTTACGAAGCCATCCGGATGGCGCGTGAGCGGGGCCTCGATGTCATCATCACGGACCACCACATGCCGGGCGCTGAACCCATAGAGGCGCACACGGTCGTGGACCCCAAGCTCCCCGGAGCGTCTCCGGAAGTCCAGGATCTGGCCGGCGTGGGCGTGGCTTTCAAGGTCTGCCATGCCTTCATCAAGTACGGTCGGCAACACGGCTTTGGGGGCGAGGACACCGATCTGCGAGAGGGCTTGGACCTGGTGGCGCTGGGCACCGTGGCAGACATTGTGCCGCTGCTGCACGAGAACCGCCTGCTCGTCAAGCACGGCCTGGCAGTGCTGGCTCGGCAACAGCGTCCTGGCGTGCATGCTCTCTGCGAGATCGCCGGTATCCGCGAGGGCTTGGGAACCGCCGACATCACCTACCGACTTGCCCCCAGACTGAATGCCACGGGCCGCATGGGCGACCCGATCGACAGCCTCCGGCTCCTCGAAGCGGACAGCATGGCGAATGCACTGGCGCTGGCGCGCACCCTGGATGACCACAACCGGCAACGCCAGTTGATCGAGGAAGAGGTGGTCCAAGGCGCCGAAGCGCAGATCGTGCAACTCTACGACCTGCAGACGTGCCGCGCGATCATCGTTTGGAACGAGCAGTGGCACCAGGGCGTCGTCGGCATCGTCGCCTCGCGGCTGGCGCGGCGCTATCACCGGCCGGCCGTAGTCCTGACGCGAGACCCCAGCGGCCAGTACACCGGGTCTGCCCGCAGCGTCCGCCGCATCAGCCTCGTCGACCTGCTGGAGCAGTGCAAGCACTCGCTCATCAGGTTTGGCGGTCATGCCATGGCCGCCGGACTCTCGCTGGACGCCCACATGCTACCCGCCTTCTGCCGTGACTTCGAGGCCGCGGTCGGCCTGGTGCTCGGCGCCGATGCCATGCGACCGCAGTTCGACATCTCGGGCGAAGTCGGCCTGGGCGAACTCTCCACTCGATTCTTTGCCGAACTGGAGCGCCTGCAACCATTCGGCCACAGCAACCCAGAGCCGCTGTTTCTCACCCGCGGCGTCGCGCAGGAACGCTGCACCCTCATCGGCAAGACGCACACGAAGGGAATCCTGCGAGACCCCACCGGCAGCAGACTGCCGTTCATCGCCTTCGGTCGTTTGCCGGAAGAGTTCCCCGAACCGCCCTGGGATGTGGTCTACACCCCCCAACTGAACCGCTTCAACGGCTCCGAGTCCCCCCAGTTGCGCCTGCAAGATGTCCGCAGTTGCCGGACCTGAAAAGCGCGGCTAGTGCGGGTCGGTGGGCCACCCCCCCGAGTTGTGTAGGTTGTTCAGGATGTACCAATCGATCGCCTTGTACCCCTGCACATGACCATCGCCGTAGAGGACATTGCCGTAGACCCTGTGGTTCGGCGTGGTGATGCGGTCCGCGGCGAAACCGGTGTCGGCGTTGCAGTTCTTCTCGGTGAAGCCCGCCTTGTAGATGTAGTCCAGATGCGCGTCGACCAGAACCCCGCCTGGGGCGGGGGTGGTCTTGCCGCTCGGGCAGATGAACGTCTGCATTGACTTAGCCACTCCCTGGAGCACGAGCTTATTCAGTCCCAGGGCGTTATGACCATCGGGAAACTGCTCCTCGAAGTCATCTGCATAGGCCCGCAAGGCAAGCCCGATATGATTGAGGTTCGCGGCGCAACTGACGCGCCGCGTCTTCTCCCTGGCCGCGTTCAGGGCAGGCATCAGCATACCGGCCAGCAGCGCGATAATCGCGATAACGACCAGCAGTTCGATCAGAGTGAACCACTCACGAGTATGTCGTCGCATGGGGTAGCTCCGTTCTAGTCCTAACCTATCCAACGCGGCGAGAATCAGATCGTTACGGTCATCGGCACTGCCCGTAGTGTCCGTTAGTGTAACCGCCAACGCGGCAACAGACAAGATGAAAGTGCAAACGCGACCAGAAGACCACGCCGACGGTGATTCCGACCTCGGGAGGTCGGCCACCTCACCCCGAGCGCGCGGCGACGGGTTTCGTCAGGACCGCGGCGGCTGAACCTGGCGCAGGCAGAACTCCGCCATCCGCGCGGCGGCATCGGGCACCGCAAAGCCGCGGATGGCCTCGCCCATGGCGGCGAACTCCGGGGCACCCGCCAGCCAGGTCCTGAGCTGTTCTGCCAGTCGGGCCGGGGTGGCCTCGGCCTGGGGCAAATGCACGGCTCCGCCCCGGGCCGCGATAACCCGCGCATTGGCCGTCTGGTGGTTCTCTGCCGCGGTCGGTAATGGAATGAGGATGGCGGGCCTGCCGAAAAGCGCCAGTTCGCAGATGCTGGAAGCCCCGCCACGGCAGATGACCAGACCGGCAGCCAGGTAGCTATTCTGGATGTCCGGATCCGAGCGGCGCACCCAGGCCGGAATGCCAGCCGCACGATACGCGGCTTCGATGGGAGCGTTCTCGTCCGTACCGGTCAGATGAATGACCTGTACCGCCGCGGCGCTATCCCCCAGCTCCGGCAGGGTCCGGCACAGTGCGTCGTTGATGAACCGCGCCCCCTGACTACCGCCGAAAACCAGCAGCGTCCGGCGCTGGCGCGTCAACCCCGCGGCAGCAGCAAACGCCTCGGGAAACACGCCACTCTGAGCCGCCGAGACCAGAGCCTCACGCAAGGGCATGCCGGTGTGCAGGGTCGGACAGCGCACCCGGCAGCCCTCCACCAGCGGCAGCGACAGCCCCGCCCCCACCGCCCAGCGCGACAGGAAGCGGTTGGCACGACCCATCCAGGCGTTGCCCTCGTGCAAGACCAGCGGGATACCCTCCAGACGAGCCGCCAGACAGGCAGGCACCGCCGCAAAACTGCCCATGCCCAGAAGCAGGTCAGGCCGGAGTTCTCCCAGCCGCCGCCGGGCAGCCTGAACCGCCGCGACAAAGCGCCACGGAAAACACAGCGCCGACCACGGGCCACGGGGCAGACGAAACGCACGTACCTCACTTGCCCTCAGGCCATTTCGAGAGGCCAGTCCGAGCTGCTCCGCGGCGTGGCGGCCGGCCACCAGCAAGTCGACCGTGGCGGCCCGGCGTTCGAGTTCGCGCGCAATGGCCAGGGTGGGGTAGAAATGGCCCCCCGTCCCGCCACTGGCGATGGCAATCTTTGCGGTCACTGGCGCTCTCCCCGGCCGGTGCGGGTGGCAGCCCGCTCCAGGCATATCAAGGTCTTGCTCACCGTGGGGTAGTCCCTGAAAGTGAACCCCCGTTCCTGGAACCAGCCGCTGTCCGCGAGCGCCGCCTCCACCTCAGGATCCCGCACCAGGGCCACGTCCACCCCCAAGATCAGCGGTAGGTCCTGACGCTCCTGAACCAGGCGTAACCGGTCGCGCAGCGGTCCGGCATGCCAGCGGTGGAAAAGCTCCAGATGCAATACCGTGCCGTCGGCGCGAGTGAAACTCAAATCAGGGAAGACCATTTCCTGGCCCCTGCCCTGAAGAAACGGCGTCTGCCCCGTGATGCGCCAGCCCTCGACCGTGCGTCGAAAATGCTCATGGAACAGCCGGATCTCCTCGGGCACATAGGCACTGAAGTTGCGATAATGCGAGACCAGGCCGCAAGCCTGCGTCAGGCAGAGGGGCCGCAGTTTGCCCTTCCACTCGACCTCCGCCTCCAGCCGCCAAGCGTCCAGCCCACAAACGGCCGGGAAGAAGCTGGCCAACTGCAGCCCGTAACGCTTCGCCTCGGCAAAAAGGCTGGTCGGCCCGTCAATGTGGAGACGGAGCGCGACCGCGCCGGGGTCCTGCGAAAGGCGCGCCAGGAGGCGGAAGAAGCGCAGGTACTTGAGCAGGCGGCGCAGCTTCGCTGGGTCCGGCGAATGCACCACCACGTCCAGCGCCGAAGCCCGTAACAAGAGAGCCTGCACCAGTCCCACGTTGTAGCGCTCCAGGAGCTGCCGCGGGTTCAGGTCGCGAAAGCGGGTCAGGCACTCGTTGTCCGGCAGATCGGCGTAGAGGCCCGGCGCGGCGGGGTCCGGGGCGATTCCGGCGCGCGCCAGGACCGCGACGCGGTACCGCTCCACGTCTGTCGGCGCTCCCTGGCTCAGCACCTCTCCGGAGGCCCTGAACACGGCGGCCCGAACAGCCGGGTAGTCGCGCCCCTCGGCGACCGCAAACTCGCAGCGGTCTAAGAGGAGTTTATTCAGGCCGCGAGCCCGCAACGGGTCGGGACAGGTCGCGAGCAGGCTCGCCGCCATCTCCTCCAGCGCGCCCCGGCTGGGCGACGACGGCGCACGGTACACCAGCAGCAGCCGCTCGGCAAACTGCAGGAGGACGTCGTCCGCCGTATCCACAAAGCACGGTCGAACCGCGCCTCGCTCAAGGCGGCAGCTAATGAGGTCTTTCGTAAGCACGGTGTTGACGTCGCCGGTCACTCACAAACGACTCGCTGGTGCGGGCACTGACCAGTTCGTACAGTACGGCCTTTTTGCCCGCCAGGGGACGGAGGATACGCCCAAGACGCTGAACGTGCTCACGCACCCCGGCCGATCCCGACACGACGATGCCCACGCTGGCCTCGGGAACGTCGACCCCTTCGTTCAGGACACGGCTGGTCACCAGAACCGGGTACTCGCCCCGCCGGAAGGCGTCCAGCACCTCGCGGCGCTCCGTCAACCTGGTGTGATGGGTCAATACCGGCAGCAGAAAACGCTGGCCGATCTCGTAGGCGGTCGCATTGTCGGCGGTAAAGACCAGCACCCGCTCGCCGGCATGGCGGCAAAGCAGGTCCCAGATCATCCCATACTTGGCACGGCAGCTACGGGCGATGCGCTTCTGCGCCAGGTAGGCCTCGAAGGCTTCGCGACCGCCCGCTTGCCGGGCGCAGAGCGACAGGAACCGCCCCCAGCCACCAGGGTCCGCAAAGCTGATCTGATTCTCGCGCACAAAGGCCGTGTAGACCTCGCGCTCCTGGCGGTACTGACGCTCTTCGTCCGGCTCCAATTCCAGTTCCAGGCGAACCGTGCGGTAGGGCGACAGTACATCGACGTCCATCTCGTCGATCTCGCAGCGGTAACAGATGGGCCCGATCAAGGCGCTGACCCGATCCTCGCCCCCGTCATCCCGTTCTGGCGTGGCCGTGAGCCCGAGCCGGAAAGGAGCGATACACATGCGGGCAAGGTGCTGCGTGGCCGCCCCGGGCAGATGGTGGCACTCGTCCACCACCAGCAAACCGAAGCGGTTGCCGTAGAACTCCATGGTCAGCACCGCCGATTCATAGGTCGAGACGGTCAGTTCGCCCAGCCGACGCTCCCCGCCCCCCAGGATGCCGATCTCGGTCTGGAAGCCCTCACCAAGCTGTCGCACCCACTGCTCGAGCAGGTCCAGGGTCGGAACCACGATCAGGGTAGAACGCTGGGTGCAGTGGATGGCCAGGCGCGCCACGAACGACTTCCCGGCGCCCGTCGGCAGCACCACGACCCCACGCCGCCCAGCGCCCTCCCAGGCCGCCAGGGCGGCGCCCTGGTAAGCTCGCGGCGAGCGGTTCTCCGCCAGGCTCAGAGAGAGCGTGGCGAAAGCCCGGGCACGGTCTTCATAGGCGAGGCGACCGCGGTGCAGCGTCAGGATGATGTCAGCATAGGCGATTGCCTCGGCGCGCCAGAGACCCACGCGGTCATCACGGCGGCACCAGGACCTGACCGACTCCGTCTCAGCGTCCGGACCCCCGACCAGAAGCGTGCCCAGCTGGAAGTCGATCGTCACCATGGCAGGCAGTATACCCCGCCGCAGCGCGACTGCCACGCCGGAGCGCTCTCTGGCGCGTCTGGAAAAGACGGCCACAGCACGCATGTTACGGGGTGTGGCGCGTGGCGTCCGCGTGGCCCGGCGCCCGGCCACGGCGCCGGGGTGGCGTCGGCCGACCCCGGCTCTCAGTACAGCGACGCGGAAAGGTGCCAGCCAATGGACCCGGTGAGGTTCCAGCCAAGTCGTTCACTGCTCATGCGTTGGGTGGTCGGCGCCGGGCTCGGCGCGGCGGCCGTGGGGAAAGCGGTGGCCGGCCTCTGCGCCGTGATGGCCTACCCTCCAGACACCGGCTTTCTTGCCGCCTTTGCCGCTACCTGGCTCCTGGGCATCCTGGTGGCCTTGGCCTACTTCCTATCGTTGCGCTACACCCTGGACAGGCACCATATCACCAAGGTCGCCGGGGTCCTTTGGCGCTGCCGCCGATCCATTCCGCTGGATAAGATCACCAACATCGCGGTTCGCCAAGGGCCGATTGAACGGCTTCTGCGGATAGGTCAGGTCTGGATTTACACGCCCTCCAGCGGCAGCGACACGCCGGAGGAACGCTGGGTTGGGATGCCGAATCCTACCGCCGTCAGAGACGCTATCCTGCTGCGGGCTGAAGCCGTCCTCCCGGCCACCGCCGAGAGCGCCCTGCTGGAGAGGCGCGAGATCGTGGCGCTGTTGACGGAGATCCGCGACCGGCTGGTGCGTATCGAAGAGCATCTGGCACCGCCGACGGCGGCCAGTACACCGTCGGCGTTGCCTGACCCTACCCCCCATACCCGTTGACTTGGAATGAGGCAGTTCCCGTCTCGGGTCAGCGCGAGGGCGGGGTTCCTGTAGTGGTCTCAACTCGAGGCGAAAGGTCGGTTCGATGAGCAAGATCAAAGTGGCCATGGTCGGGATGGGTGGCAGAGGGTCGTGGATGGTGGAAGCGGTGGCCAAGCGGCCGGACGTCGAGATCACGGCGGTCTGCGACCGCTACCTCAAGCGCGCCGAGTACGTCGCCCGGCAGTGCCAGCTCACCACGGCGCGCGTGTTTGAGGACATCGAGGCGCTGCTTGAGTCCGTGGACTGCGACGCGGTGATGGTCACCACCACCGACGCCCATCATGCCGAGGTGGTGGTGCCGGCCTTGCGGGCTGGCAAGTTCGTCTTCTGTGAGAAACCGCTCGAGACGACGGTCAAGAAGTGCAAGGACATCATCGCGGCGGACCGCCGAGTCGGCGGCAAGACGTTTGTCGGTTTCAACCTGCGCTACGCGCCGGTGTACGCCAAGGTCAAGCAGATCATCGACAGCGGGGTGTTGGGTGATCTGCTCACTATCCAGGCCGATGAGTTCTACGATGGCGGTCGCACCTACTTCCGGCGCTGGAACCGTTTCCGCGCCGAGGGGGGGGGCCTGTGGATCACCAAGGCCTCGCACGACTTCGATCTGCTCTACTGGTTTGCCGGGGCCAAACCGCTGACCGTGCATGCCCTTGCCGCCAAGACCTACTACGTGCCCAAGGCCGAGGCCGCGATGCAGTGCCGTTACTGCAAGCTGGAAGCGACCTGTCCGGACCGGGCGCCGCGCGAGGCCTCGGCGCTGGTGAAGATTCGCGAGGAGAGCGGTGGCGAGCCGCATGATCTGTGTTTGTACAACGCTCCGAGCGACACCTTCGACCACGGCATTGCCACCGTTGCTTTCGAGCGCTCCATCATGGCCACCTACACCTGCAACGTGGTGGCCGGTTTCTCGGATCGCCGCATCCGGGTGTCGGGGACCAAGGGAACGGTCGAAGGCTGCCTGTCGGGGAAGTCGTTGACGCTGTACAAGCGCGACCCGAGTTCGTGCGTCCAGGTCCCCATCGAGGTGGACTTGGGCATCTCGCACGGCGGCGCCGATGCGGATGTGCAGGAAAGCTTCTTCCGCTTCGTGCGTGGCGAAGCCGAGCCCAAGTGCCGCCCGCAGGATGCGATCACGCCGGTGTGCCTGGGGTTGGCGGCAACCCTGTCCGGCGATACGCACCGGACGGTCAGCCTGGCGCGCTTCCGCATCTGAGGCCCCTGGAGGATTTCGCCAGGCGGGATGCCGCGGGACGCAGGTCAGTGCCGTGGGGGGTGACGAATCAGGGTTCAGCCCAGCCCCCGGCGGCGGCCGGGCATACCGGAATGAGACTTGCCGACGCGGGTCCGCTTCCGATCCGGCCGGGACGCGCCGGACGAAGGGCGGAATGGGAAGCGCCTGGTGTCCTACGAG
>CAIZKT010000067.1:0-2135 GCA_903933565.1 uncultured Victivallales bacterium
ACCAACGCTCTGCCCGATCTGCTCCGGCATCGTCCCGAAGACAAGCGCCTGCGCGACACCATCCTGGCCTGCAACGACTGGATGGCGCGCGTCCAGACCGCGGGCGGCGGCTGGTCCTATCCCGGCCCAACCACGGCCGGTCTCTACTGGAGCATCGAGTACAGCCATGGCCTGATGGTGGGTTACGCCATCGAACCGAAGCCCGCCTACCTCGACGCGGTCGGCCGCGAACTCCGCACTATCACCGCCTTCTTCGAGGTCTACGACGCCATGCCGGCGCGCGTCACCCCGTGGGAGTCCCTCCAGGGCCTGAGCGCCGACGACCTCGGCAAGCGCTATACCCTGAGCACGGACCGCGACCGTAGCCGGGACTTCCGCGATGGCCGCATCGAGTTCGGCGTCTCGGCCGATAGCAGCGTCTACTTTCAGGTCCTGCTCCGGGACTATCTGAGTCAGCGTCCCGAGGACTCTCTGTTTGCAGCGGACGAGACGCTGACAGCCATGTTGCGGATGGCAACCGCGCCGGACGGGCCGTACGCGCAGACCGGCGACCCCTCGCTCCGCCTCACCGTCGTGCCCCGGCCTGGCCCGGAGGGGCTGAGGGTCACCTGTACCGCCCGTTGCGTCTACCGGCTGGCGGGCAAGGCTCCCGTCCTGCAATGGCGCCTGCCGGACGGCTCCGTTTGCACCGGCCCGGAAGCCGCTTTCGTCCTGCCCCGAGCGGGGCGTTACGAGCTCACGCTGCTGGCCAAGGATGGCGCGGCGGAGTTCACCCGCGGGGTCACCATCGTCGCTCCGGCTGGCCCTGGCGACCTCGGCGCCGCGCGCTGGCCGACGGGGCTGCGCCTCCAGGCGGAGAGGTTTTCGGCGCAGGGTGGGGGCGACGTACCGGTGCAGGCCCGTACGGCCGCCGAAAAGCGCGGCTCCGACGGCGGCTCGCTCTCACACTGGAATGCGCTGAACGCCTGGGTCGAGTGGACCCTCGAGGTACCCACCGCCGGCCGCTACGCCCTGCTGCTCAAGTACGCCAGCCCAGAGACCGCGGAGCGACGGGTTTTCCTGGACGGCGTCGAGATCGGCTCCGCCAAGCTGCCGGTCACTGGCGGCTACAGCGGTCCCGACCGCGACGACTGGGCCGTGGAGCTGCTTCGCGACCCGCAGGGCCACCCGGCGCGCTTCGAGCTCGCCGTCGGACGCCACCTCCTGCGCCTGGTCAACCCCGACGCCCATGGCTGCAACCTCGACTACGTGGAGTTCCTGCCCGTCCCGTAGACCCCGGCGCGGCGGCGGGTGGAGTAAACCCATGAGGTCAGGCGAGGCCCAGAAGAACCGGTCGGAGCTGGCGCTACGTCGTCAACGTCATCGTCGCGCCGTATCTTTGACCTCCGAGCGTGCCTGGAGCCGACTCAGACCGCGACCTTTAGCACCGCTTTCTTGACCTTGCCGGTGCCTGCCAGTGGGGCATGCACATCCTCGGGGAAGAAGAGGGCGAAGCTGCCTTGCGGGACCAGGACCCACGACGCCGGTGCATCGGTGAAGAAGCCGACGTCCTTGGTCGCGTCGAACGGCAGAGGCTGGCGGCAGGCGACCAGCGGGCTCCAGCCCATGACGTCCGCCCCGCTGACCACCGCCTGGATGTCGATGTAGCGCCGGTGCGCCTCGAACTTGGCCCCGTCTCGACCGCGGCCGTCCATCGTCATCACCAGCACGTAGAGCCGCTCCCCGTCCAGCTCGATGCGCCCGTCCGGCAAGCCGGCCAGATCGGTATCGCGCAGGAAGGCGAACGCCTTGGCGAAGCCGGGATGCAGAGCCGCGTAGACTGCCCCGCGCGCGCTTGAATCCATGATCATGTTGTGTGTTCCTTGTTGTCCATGGGTAACCCCGTCGGCGCCACGGGCTCGCCAGGCGCGAGTCCGGCCCCCGACCACGGTTGCCAAGATACCGCTGGCCGGCTCTGACGCAAGAGGGGCGGGCAGGTCAGCAGGGCTTCCAAGAAAGAGTTCACGCTGGATCTGGCAGGCGTCTGCCCTGGCCCCGATTGCCTCCCTGGAGTCCGCGATGCCAAGCCCGTTTCCGGGCGGGTTCGCGGTACCCGCCGTCTGCAAGACCTCCAGAGACGGCGGAAGCCCCGGCAC
>CAIZKT010000068.1:0-1525 GCA_903933565.1 uncultured Victivallales bacterium
CAGTCCGGCGGCCCTTCGCAGATCGAGCTCTTCGATGAGAAGCCAGGGCTCATGAAACTCGCCGGCACCGAGCTGCCTGAGTCGGTCCGCCGCGGCCAGCGCCTGACCACCATGACCTCGGGGCAGAAGCAGCTGATCAAACCCGCCGCCACGAAGTTCGAACGTTGCGGTAAGAGCGGCCAGAGCATCGGCGAATGGCTCCCGCACCTCAAGACCGTCGCCGACGACATCTGCATCGTGCGCTCGATGCATACCGACCAGATCAACCATGCGCCGGCCATGACGCAGTTCCTGACCGGTAACCAGATCCCTGGCCGCCCAAGCCTCGGAGCCTGGGCGAGCTACGGACTCGGCAGCGAGAACCGCAACCTGCCCGACTACCTCGTCCTGCTCTCCAAGATGCAGCGGCCGAGCGACCAGCCGTTGTATGATCATTATTGGGGCAGCGGCTTTCTCCCCTCGCGCTACCAAGGCGTCAAGCTGCGCAGCGCCAAGGACCCCGTCCTCTACCTCCGCGACCCCGACGGCCTGCCGCGCGAGCTGCGTCGCGAGATGCTGGACGGTCTCGGCGCCATGAACCAACGCGCGCTTGAGCGCAGCGGCGACCCCGAGATTTCCACGCGCATCCGTCAATATGAGATGGCCTACCGCATGCAGGCCAGCGTGCCCGAACTGACGGACCTCAGTGACGAGAAGGACGAAGTCTTCGAGCTCTACGGGCCGGACTCACGTCGCCCCGGCAGCTACGCCGCCAACTGCATCCTCGCGCGTCGCCTGATCGAGCGCGGTGTTCGCTTCGTACAGCTCTTCCATCCTGACTGGGATCATCACAGCCGCCTCACCTCCTGGTGCACCGCGCGTTGTCGCGACACCGACCAGCCCAGCGCCGCGCTCATCAAGGATCTCAAACGGCGCGGGCTGCTCGAGGACACCCTCGTCGTCTGGGGCGGCGAGTTCGGCCGCGGCGTCGCGGGCCAAGGCAAGTGGGACAGCCCCGAAGCCGGCCGCGACCACCATCCGCGTTGCTTCACCATGTGGATGGCCGGCGGCGGGGTCAAAGCCGGTACCAGTTACGGCGAGACCGACGAATTTAGCTACAACGTCGCCAAGGATCCTGTGCACGTGCACGACCTCCACGCCACCATCTTGCACCTCATGGGCATCGATCACGAGCGTTTCACCTATCGCCATCAGGGACTCGATTTCAGACTGACGGGGGTCGAGCCAGCGAAGGTCGTGAAGGGGATTTTGGGATAGGGCTAGGGCTGGGGCTAGATAAACGAGAGGCCCGGAGGCCCAGAGGCTCGGTGGACCAGAGAGGCGGAACTCAAAGGGGGCAGCATAGGGAGACCGGATGATTAGCTGGGGAATATGTCCGCAGCATTAATCCCGGTTTCCGGTTTCCCTTTGAGCGAATGAATCGTTTCGGGTGGCGGGTGGCGGCCCCGGGGTTCGGGTGGCGGGATCTTGAGTTGCATCATCGATTCAGTCCTCTGCCATCGACTCAGTCATCTCTTCCCATGAC
>CAIZKT010000069.1:0-1502 GCA_903933565.1 uncultured Victivallales bacterium
CCGATACCGACCCCGATACCGACAACCATGTCATCACCAGAACGTGGGTAAACTTTTTCCATATCCGTGTCAACGTTTAGACGCTAGAGAAAGGCCGTTTCGTATGCGTGAAGACCTCTATCTCAAAGATTTCATCGACCGCGACGGCCTGTGCGCCCTCCAGCTCCGGCGGATGCGCGAAACCCTCCAGCGGGTCTACCAGCGCGTGCCGTTTTACCAGGCGGCCTTTGACCAGGCCGGCGTCAAACCTGATGACCTGCGCACCCTCGCGGACCTGCGGCATTTCCCCTTTACCGTCAAGACCGACCTGCGCGACCATTACCCGTACGGCCTGTTCGCCACCGACCTCTCCGAAGTGGTGCGCATCCACGCCTCCAGCGGCACCACCGGCAAGCCCATCGTGGTCGGTTACACCCGCGAGGACATCGACATCTGGTCCGAGGTCATGGCCCGCACCTTCCACTGCATCGGCATCACCCGCGAGGACGTGGTGCAGAACGCCTATGGCTACGGCCTGTTCACCGGCGGCCTGGGCGCCCACTACGGCCTCGAACGCGTCGGCTGCACCGTCATTCCCATGTCGGGCGGCCAGACGGAAAAACAGCTAATGGTGATCCGCGATTTCGGCGCCACGGCCATCTGCAGCACCCCGTCCTACTTCGTCCATCTCATCGAGGAGGCGGCCAAGGCCGGGTTCGCCATCAGCGACACCAAACTGCGCAAGGGCATCTTCGGCGCCGAACCCTGGTCCGAGGAAATGCGCCGCCGCATCCAGGCCGAGGCCGGCATTTCCGCCTTTGACATCTACGGCCTGTCCGAAGTCATCGGCCCCGGCGTCTCCAGCGACTGCGAGGCCAAGTGCGGCATGCACATCTTTGAGGACCACTTCTATCCCGAGATCATCAACCCCGCCACCGGCGAGGTGCTGCCGCCCGGCAGCGAGGGCGAACTGGTGTTCACCATGATCACCAAGCGCGCCCTGCCCCTGATCCGCTACCGCACCCGGGACATCACTTCCTTGCAGTACGAAAAGTGCGCCTGCGGCCGCACCCTGGTACGAATGGCCAAGGTCATGCGCCGCAGCGACGACATGCTGATCATCCGCGGCGTCAACCTCTTCCCGTCCCAGATCGAAAGCATCCTGCTTGAGGTCGAGGGAGTCCAGCCTCATTACCTGCTGGTGCTCACCCGCGAAGGCGCCATGGACGATCTGGAGGTGCGGGTCGAAGTCACGCCCGAGGTCTTCTCCGACGCGATCCGGGTCATGGAAAGCCTCCAGCGCCGCATCCATGACCGGATCAAGCAGCTGATCGGCCTGTCGGCCAAAATCACCCTGGTCGAGCCCGGCTCCATCGAGCGCAGCGCCGGCAAGGCCAAACGGGTCTTGGACAACCGGAAGCTTAAATGAAGGAGGCTCTTGCAAAACCCGCAGAAAGTCTGAGGGTACAACTGTTCCAAAGGCCAGGGCGGCGTTATTTCAAGACCGGGAGCCGCCCGTCCTC
>CAIZKT010000070.1:0-8758 GCA_903933565.1 uncultured Victivallales bacterium
ACCCAACCACTCCCATACCCAACCACTCCCATACCCAACCACTCCCATACCCAACCACTCCCATACCCAACCACTCCCATACCCAACCACTCCCATACCCAACCACTCCACCACCCCACGGAACGCCAGAGATGTCAGGCTGGTCCGATACGCTCTACGAACTGCTGGTGCGCGCCTCGACTGACCTCCCCGAGGACGTCGAGCAGGCCCTCCGCCAGGCCCGTGCGGCAGAATCCGCCGCGAACGCCGCCGCGGCGCTGGATACCATGCTGCGCAACGCCGAACTGGCGCGGCTCCGCCGCCTGCCGCTCTGCCAGGACACGGGGACGCTCCTGTTTTGGGTCAGCGCGCCGCCGCAGGCCCTCACCCAGGCCGAATTCAGCGCCGCCGCCGCCACGGCCATCGCCGCGGCCACCGCAGCCGGCATCCTGCGGCAGAACTGCGTCGAGACCCTCAGCGGGCGCAACACGGGCAACAACCTCGGCCCGGGCAGCCCGGTCATCCACTGGCACGAAACAGACCATGACGAGGTCACGGTGGCCCTCATCCTCAAGGGCGGCGGTTGTGAGAATGTCGGGGCCCAGTATGCCTTGCCCGACGCGGACCTGGGGGCTGAGCGGAACCTGGAGGGCGTCCGGCGTTGCGCCCTGGATGCCGTGGTTCGCGCTCAGGGCCAGGGCTGTGCGCCCGGGGTGCTCGGCATCGCCATCGGCGGCGACCGGGCCACTGGCTATGCTGAGAGTAAGGAACTGCTGTTGCGTCGGCTCGGCGAACGCAGCCCGGTCCCGGAACTCGCGGAGCTCGAACAGCGCCTCCTGCGTGAGGCCAACACGCTGGAGATCGGTCCCATGGGCTTCGGCGGCCGCACCACCCTCCTGGAGGTGTTCATCGGCTGCCGCAGCCGGGTGCCGGCCAGCTACTTCGTCAGTATCTCCTACATGTGCTGGGCCTACCGGCGGCGAGCCGTCGTGGCCCGGCCAAACGGCGAACCCATCAGGTGGGCATGAGCATGAACAGCACCTTGGCGATTCACGGTGGCACTCCGGTGCGGACGGCGCCCTTCCAGACGTGGCCGAGGTGGGACGAAGCGGATGTCGAAGCGGTCGCCGCGGTGGTGCGCAGCGGTCGCTGGGGACGTCTCAGCGGCGACCGGGTGGCGGCTTTCGAGCGTGAGTTCGCCGCTTTCCAGGGCGCCAAGTACGGCCTCGCCGTGGTCAACGGTTCCGTCTCTCTGCGGCTCGCCCTGCTGGCGGTCGGCATCCAGGCCGGGGATGAGGTCATCGTGCCGCCGTACACCTTTCTGGCCACCGCCACCAGCGTCATCGAGGCCAATGCAGTGCCTATTTTCGTTGACCTCGATCCCGATACCTACTGCCTGGACCCAGCGGCCTTCGAGGCGGCCATCACGCCCCGCACCCGCGCCGTCATCCCGGTGCATCTCGGCGGGCAGGCCGCGGACATGGACCGCATCTGCGCCATCGCCGCCCGGCACGGGATCGCCGTCATCGAAGATGCGGCCCATGCTCACGGCGGCGCCTACAAGGGCCGCGGCCTGGGCGCCATCGGCGATCTGGGCTGCTTCTCGTTCCAGGCCTCCAAAAACCTCACCTCCGGCGAAGGCGGCGCTATCCTCACCAACAGCGAGGAGCTCGAGGACAAGTGCCGGGCCCTGCACCACTGCGGTCAGCGCAAGGGCGGCAAACGCTTCGAACACCCCGCCTTCGGCGGCAACTACCGTCTCGGCGAACTGCAGGGGGCCCTGCTGCTGAGCCAGCTCCGGCGCCTCAAGGCCCAGACCGAGGTCCGCAACGCCAATGGCCTGTACCTCAATGAGAAGCTGGCCGCCATCCCTGGCATCCGCCCTCTGGCGCGCGGGCGGGGCGAGACCGTGCATCCCTACCACCTCTACGTCTTTCGCTACGATGCCGAGGTCTGGGGCGTTCCTCGCGCCCGTTTTCTGGCGGCTTTGCGGGCCGAAGGCATCCCGGGCAGCGATGGCTACACCATCCCGCTCTACCGCCAGGGTCTCTTCGCCCAGAAGGTCTTCGGCCCGTACACCGGCTACCGGCAGACCCGGCCCGATCTCGACTACGCCGCCACCGACTGCCCGGTGTGCGAGCGCGTCTGCGCCACCGAGGGCTGCTGGCTCTCGCAGACGCTGCTGCTCGGACCGCGCCAGGACCTGGACGACGTCGTGGCCGCGGTTCACAAGCTCTCGCAGCAGCGCGGGGAACTGTGATACGTTGAGCGATAACCTCTTAGCCCAGGATGAGGCCACCCCGACCAGCGCGGGCCAGGCCGAGGTCGCGGCACTGACCGACTGCACCGTCCGCGGCGCGGTCCTGCGCGTCGTCTACGCCAGCCCCGATGGCTCCTACGTCGTGCTCCGACTGCTCGACGAGCAGCAGCGCGAGCTTACCCTGGTCGGGCCCCTGACCAACATCATGGAGGGCCAGGAGGTCGAGGCGGTCGGACGCTGGGAAACGCACAAAGACCACGGCCGCCAACTGCACGTGCAGTCTTGCCGCGCCATCCTGCCCAGTTCCGAGGAAGGCATCCGGCGCTACCTCGGCTCGGGCTTGATCCCCGGAATCGGCCCAACCTACGCCGGCCGCATCGTCGAGCACTTCGGCACCGAGACGCTGACGGTGCTGGACAAGTACTCCGAGCGTCTGCGCGAGGTCTCCGGCATCGGCCGCAAGCGCATCGGCGAGATTCGCAAGGCCTGGCAGACGCATGCCCAGCAGCGCGAAGTGACCATCTTCCTGCAGAGCCTCGGCATCAGCCCGGCCTACTGTGCCCGCATCCTGACCCGCTACGCCGTGGCCGCGGCCGAAGTCGTGCGCCGCAATCCCTATCAGCTCGCCGCCGACATCCACGGCATCGGCTTCCTTAGCGCCGACCGCATCGCCAGCCGCCTCGGAGTCGAACGCGAACACCCCCTGCGCCTTGCCGCCGGAATCGAATACGTCCTCGAGCAGATGGCACAGAATGGCCATGTCTGCTTCCCGATCGAGGCCCTGTGCGCCGAAGCCGCTAAGATCCTCGAGGTCAGCGCTGAGAAGGCCGGCGAAGGGCTGACCGGGGCCACTCAGGCGGGGCGCCTCGTGCGCGAGGAGCCCCCGGCCGACGCCAGCCAGCCCATGGTCTTCCTGCGGCGGTTGATCCAGGCCGAGACCGACCTGGCCGAGACCCTGGGCCTGCTCCTGGCCTGCCCCGCGCCGGCGGCCCGCCTCGAGCCAGCCCGCCTCGGCGAGGGTTTCCGCCGCCTCAACGCCGAGCAGCAGGGCGCCGTCCAGCAGGCCTTCCGCAGCCCGCTCAGCATCATCACGGGCGGCCCCGGCGTCGGCAAAACCACCGTGGTCGGACAGGTGGTCGCGCTGGCCTCCCAACTGCGTCTGAAGGTCCTGCTTGCGGCCCCGACCGGCCGCGCCGCCAAACGCCTGAGCGAGGCGACCTCGATCGAAGCGATGACCATCCACCGACTGCTGCAGTGGGACCCCACCAAGGGCGTCTTCACCCACAACCCCGACAACCCCTTGCGCTGCGACTTGCTGGTCCTCGACGAAGTCTCCATGCTGGACGTCATCCTCGCCGCCCAGCTCTTCCGGGCCGTCGCTGTCGGCACCCGCGTCGTCCTCGTCGGCGACCAGGACCAGCTCCCCAGCGTCGGCCCTGGCGCCGTCCTGCATGATCTCATCGCCAGTGGCCGCATCCCGGTTACCCATCTCACCCAGATCTACCGCCAAGACCCAAACAGTCGCATCGTCAGCAACGCCCACGCCGTCAACCGCGGCCAGATGCCCGACCTGCGCCCGGTGCCGCAGGAGATCAAGGCCGATTTCTACTGGATCGAACAGGACGACCCCGAGCGCGCCGCCGACCTCATCGCCCGAATGGTCGCGGAGCGCATCCCCGAACGCTTCGGCCTCAAGCCGCTGACCGACATCCAGATTCTGGCACCCATGCACCGCGGCACCTGCGGCACCGCCGCCCTCAACGAACGCTTGCAGCAGACCCTCAATCCCGCCGGCCAACGCCCCGAGTTTGCCTTCGGCGAACGTCACTTCCGCGTCGGGGATCGGGTCATGCAGACGGTCAACAACTACGACAAGGGCGTCTTCAACGGCGAACTGGGCCAGATCACCGCTATCGATTACCGGGCCAAGACCTTCTCCCTGAGTTTCGACGTCGGCGTGGTCGACTACGAATGGGCCGAGGCCGAGCAAATCTTGCACGCCTATGCCGTCACCGTGCATAAGAGCCAGGGCAGCGAATTCCCCGCCGTCATCATGCCCTTGCTCACTCAGCACTACATCATGTTGCAGCGCAATCTCGTCTACACCGCCATGACGCGCGCCAGGAAGCTGCTCATCATGATCGGCACCCGGCGCGCCCTCGCCATCGCCCTGGGCAACAACACCCCCATGCTGCGCCACACCCGCCTCGTACAAAGGCTGAGCCTGGCCCCCCCGGAGTCCGCCGACGAGAGGCCCTACTGAGACCTCGGCGCGAACCCGCCCGCAACGGGCTAGGGCATCGCGGGCTCCAGGGACAAGCGGCGTCAGGGCAGACGCTTGCCAGATCCCGCAGGGGTCTCTTTCTTGGAACAGCCCTGCATGCACCCCTTGCACCCTGCAGGTTCGCGCTTATGCTGGGTCGAATCGAATAGCTCTGGGGGAGCAGCCATACCATGATCACCTCGGCAACCTGGTTCTACTGGGCGCTTCTGTCAGCGGTGTTTGCCGCCCTCACGGCCATCTTCGCCAAGATCGGCATTCAGGGGGTCGACTCGGACCTGGCAACTCTGCTGCGGACCGCCATCATCATCGTCGTGCTCGGCGCGTTCGTCGGCTGCACCGGTAAATGGAGCAATCCCTTGGCGCTGTCCTCCAAGACCTGGGTCTTTCTTGGCCTGTCCGGCCTGGCCACCGGCGCCTCGTGGGTATGCTACTTCCGCGCCCTCAAGGTCGGCGAAGCCTCGAAGGTGGCCCCGGTGGACAAACTCAGCCTGGTTCTGGTTGCCGTCTTCGCCTGCGCCTTTCTCGGCGAGCGGCCTTCCACCCGCGAATGGGCCGGTATCGCGATGGTCGCAAGCGGCGTGCTTGTCCTTGCCTTCAGGCGCTAGCGTGGCCGAGCCCGGCTTCCCGGGCCGGCCTGCCACGGAGGAGATAACCATGGCGGTCCAATTCGACTTCGAAGCGCTGGTCCAAGCCGTGCATGGTCGGGCGGTCGGGGTGATCGCGACTCCGGCGGGTTGGTTGCCCGGCCTGGGCGCCCTCAACGATGTGCTGGTGCGGCGGGCCGAGGTCAAGGCCATGCTCGCCCTCGAACATGGCCTGCGCGGCGACCTCCAGGACGGCGCCCTCTTCGATACCTACACCGATGGCCGCACCGGCATCCCGGTGTACAGCTTCTACGGTGGCACCGGCCACACCTTCCCGCGCGCGGTGTTCAATGATCTCGATGTGATCGTCTTCCACGCCCAGGACGTCTCCAACCGCGCCTATACCTACCAGCAGACCCTCGCCGCCACCCTCCGCGCCGCTGCCGAGACCGGCACTGACGTCATCGTTCTCGACCGCCCGGCCCCGCTCGCCTACCTCGGCAACCGGGGCCACCGGTGGGCGCAGTTCTTCCCCGAGCCCATCCCCATTATCCACGGCTTTACCCTCGGCGAACTTGGACGCTGGCTGGTGCGTACGCAGAACTTGCCGGTCGGTTATGATGTCCTCCCCATGCAAGGCTGGACCCGCACCATGACCTGGCGCGACACCGGCCTGCCCTGGATTCCGCCGTCACCCAACCTCCCCTCGGCGGACTCCGCGGTCTGCTACTCCTGCACCGGCATCATCCAGCACACCAACCTCTCCGAGGGCCGCGGCTGCTGCAAGCCCTTCGAGTACCTCGGCGCGCCCTTCGTCAACTCCGCCACTCTGGCCGACCAGCTCAACGCCGCCGGGTTGCCGGGCCTGCTCTGGCGCGAGGTCTACTTCCAACCGGCGTTCAACAAGTACCACGGCCAGGTCTGCGCCGGGGTTCACCTCATGGTCCAGGACGAGCGCCGCATCGACCCGCTACGGACCCAGTTGACCCTGCTCAAGACCCTGGCGGAAATGCACCCGGGCCAATTCGAGATCACCCCCGGCTTTGGCCGCTGGCTGGACGGCAGCGAGTGGACCGTGTCGCGCCTGCTCGACCTCGATATCGACGCCTTCCTCGCCGAGGCGGCCAGCCAGGCCGCTACCTTCACCGCCGATATGGCTGCGGATCTGGCCTATGCCTGAAAAGCATCCCACCCCGCCCGGCAACTGCCGAGAATTCCTTCATTCACCGCGCAGACCTGCGCAGCGCGGCTTGCCGTGGGCTCGGCCCCGGCGGACGGTCTCGGCGGGCAGACCGCGTTCTATCTGCCTATTCCATGGGGCCTTGGCACGTTCGCCGGAGGTGTTGGCATTTCAACTGCTAGTGCGATAGAGTTACCGCTACTGGAGCCAAGAGCAGGGTATTTCTGGTATAGCGAGCAAAAAGAGCGACATGATGAAGATAGCGACGTGGACGTGGGCGGTGGCGTTCGGACTGGGCCTGGCAGTCAGCCTGCAAGCCCAGGTGAGCATCACCCCGCATAACCTGAACAACAGCGGCATCGCGGTCTCGGGGTTGCAGGTCTGCAAGCCCTGCCATACCCCGCACGCGGCCTTGGCCAACGGCAGGTCGACTCCCTTGTGGAACCATAAACTCGACGAGGGGACGAGTTATGCCTTGTACAATTCGTCCTCGACCTATGAGGGTAGGTTCGGGGCCAATTACAGCGCTCTGGACGAAGCCAGCAAGCTCTGCCTCTCCTGCCACGACGGCGTCACCGCCATTGACAGCTACGGCGGGGCCGAAGGCACGCACAAAATCGTCGGCGATAAGATGATCGGAAAGGACCTGATGAACGACCACCCGGTCGGCCTGAAGTATCCCGGCATGACGGGTACGGTCTGGACCCCCACGGACGGCTTCCACGACCCCACCCTGGCCGTCTTCAGCGGCAACGGTATCGGCGCCTCCAAAGGCGTCCAGTTGGTGACCTTACCCAACCTCGACCAAGGCGTCGGTTGCCGATCCTGCCACCACAGCCACAACGGCGCCATCAGTAAGTTCCTGCGGACTAGCAATGAGCGCAGTCTCCTCTGCCTGAAGTGCCACGTCAAGTAGCCCCTCCCGGCGCCGGCGCATGTCGGTATCCGTAGGGGCTTGCTGAACCCCTGCAAGAGTCCACGGTGATCACGGAAAGGCGCCGACGGCCATGGGCCTGAATAACCTACACGGTTCACTAGCGCCGGCGTTCCGTCGTGGCGCCCAGGGGCGGACCCGAGACGCCGACCAGAGAGCTGTACCTCGACTCCCGTGGCGGGCCTGCCTGGCGTGGCTTGGGCTGCTGGCGGGATGTGCCAGCCCGCCGCCCGCCGAACCGCCGCGCACCTACAGTTTCTGGCCTCCTGCCCCGAACTCGCCGCGGGTCCAGTTCCTGGTTTCCTTCAATTCCAGCGTCGGTATCGACCGACCCAAGGGCACCCTGCAGCGCCTGGCCTTCGGTCGGGAACCCCGGCCCGGCCTGGTGATCAACAAGCCTTACGGCGTGGCCATGTGGAAGGGCAGCATCTATGCCTGTGATAGCCGGGGCGGGGCGGTCGTCATCATCGATCTCAAAGAGCGCGAGACGCGGGTGATGGGCACCTCCGGGGCCGAGCGGCTGGTCAAGCCCACCGCCATCGCCGTGGCCCCGGATGGGACCAAGTACGTCGCCGAAACCGCGCGTGGCTCGATCCTGGTTTACGACGCCGCCGACCGGCAGATCGGGCTCCTGGGGCACGCCGGCCTCAAGCCTACCAACCTGGTGGTCCACGGCGAGGAACTGTTCGTGGCCGATCTCGCCGCCCACTGCATCGAGGTGCTGGACCGCAAGACCGGCAAGACCCAGCGCACCATCGGCGCCGTCGGCCACGAGCCCGGCCAGTTGTTCGGCCCCCTCGGCCTGGGCACCGACGCGCAGGGCAACCTCTACGTCGCCGACCAGGACTGCCGACTCCAGAAGTTCGACCCCAGCGGCAAGCTGCTGTGGGGAATCGGCACCGTGGGCAGAACCCCTGGCACCTTCACTCGCCCCAAACAGTTGGCGGTCGATACTCAGGGCTATATCTACGTGGTCGACGCCGCCTTCCAGAACGTCCAGATGTTCGATTCCGAAGGCCAACTGCTGATGGATTTCGGCGGGCCAGGCAGCTTCCCTGGCAGCATGGAACTGCCCGCTGGCATCTGCGTCTACGAGGGTGACCTCGACCCCTTCCAGAAGTACCTGCATCCGGCCTTTGTGGCCGAACGGCTGATCGTGGTGACCAGCCAAATTGGGCCCAACAAAGTGGCCGTCTACGCCTTCGGCCACGAGCGCGAGGGAATGTCGGTGGGACAGCACGCCACCCCAGCCACCACCATCACGCCCCCGCCCGCCGCGGCGACCCCGGCCACGCCCAGCCCGCCTCCCACCGTGATCCCTGGCATCCCCACGCCCGCCCCGACCCCGTGAAACGGGCTCGCGGCCAGAGCCGACCCGACGGTCGGCGGTCCCAGGAGAATTGCTGGAGACGCGCTGGGCTCCACCGCTGTTTTCTGGAGATGCGGTGGGCTCCACCGCCCGCGCCTGAGTCCAGCCGCCACTCCAAGATGCCCGTTGGAGATGCGGTGGGCTCCACCGCCCGCGCCTGGGGCGGGG
>CAIZKT010000071.1:0-7830 GCA_903933565.1 uncultured Victivallales bacterium
CCCTCCAGGCGATCCGGCGCGTTCCGGCCGGATCGGAATGGGAGCCGCGTCGGCAAGTCTCATTCCGGTATGTCCGGCCCCAGCCTGAACCCTAGGACCCTAGGACCTGACCTGCGCCCGGAGCCTGGCGTCGGGCTTGCCGGTCTCTGGCAGGGGGCTATAATGATCTGCTCAGTCCCGACCACCGGTCGGGCGGCAACAGGTGGATTTCCGAGGTTCGCAAGGAGGTAACAGGATGGCACGAATTCCCGTCGGACTGGAATTGTACTCGGTGCGGAAAGACTTGGACAGCGATGCCTTCGGGACGCTCAAGGCGGTTGCCGCCATGGGCTACGACGGCGTCGAGTTCGCCGGTCCGCCCAAGCACAGCGGCAAAGAACTTGGCGAGATGCTCAAGCAGACCGGGCTGCGGTGCTGTGGCTGGCACACGCCCTTCAACCTGGTGCAGGACGACACGCTGGCCGCGACCATCGAGCTCAATAAGGCTGTGGGCAACACGTACGTCATCATCCCCGGTCTGCCTGGGCACCTGGTGCAGACGATCGCCGACTGGGCCAAGATGGCGGACTTCTTCAACCGTCTGGCCGACAAACTCGCCGTCCATGGCATGGTCACGGGTTACCACAATCACCACACCGAGTTTGCCGCCAAGGAAGGGACCACCCCGTGGGACACCTTCTTCGGTAAGGTTCGGACGGACGTGATCATGCAGATGGATGTCGGCAATGCCTTGCGTGGCGGCGCCGATGTCATGGGCATCCTGAAGCGCTATCCGGGACGCTGCCAGACGATTCACCTCAAGCCCTACTCGACCAAGGCTGGCAAGGATAATCCCGAAGCCGGTTTCAGGCCGCTGATTGGGGCGGACGAGATTGCCTGGCTGGACCTGTTCAGCTTCTGCGAGACCCAGGGCAAGACGGCCTGGTACATCGTCGAATACGAGAGCGACGCCTATCCGCCTCTCGACGCGGTGGAGCGCTGCCTGAAAGCCGTCAAGGCGATGGGGCGCTGATCCCGAGTCCGGCGCCCCCGCCCGCGCGGGCTTACTTCTTGGCCCGGTCTTGCAGTTTGGCGGCTTCCTTGGGGTCGCCGATGTGCAGGGTGTTGTAGGCCTGCTCGCTGGAGGTGAAGGCCGGGCCGCATTCCGCGTGCCCGTGCCAGCACTCTTGGGCGAACATCGGGTTGGGGCGACCGACTTCCTTCTCGCGCTTGGCAATGAAGGCGTTCATGCGGGCGCGCAGCATCTCGACCACCGCGGGCTCCTGCTCGGCGAGGTTGGTGAGTTCGGCGGGATCGTGCAGCAGGTCATAGAGTTCGACCTGGGGCTTGAAGTGGAAGTCCGGTTCCAGGGCTTCGAAGAACTTCCACTCGGGCGTGCGCCAGCCGTGCTTGCGCATCCAGGTGCATTCGGTGAGATAGAACTCGGTATCGAGATGCGGGGTTTCGCCGCGCACCAGTTTCATCAGCGACTGTCCGTCGAAGGGCACGTCGGCCTTGATCCCCAGCAGTTCCATCAGGGTCGGGACCATGTCTTTGTGCTGGTTGAAGCCCGGCACGCGTCGGCCGGCCGGGACCTTAGCCGGGTAGCGGATGATGCAGGGCACCCGCAGGGTGTTGTCGTAGATGCCGTGGTGGTCAAACCAGCAGTCGTGGTCGTACAGCGTTTCGCCATGGTCGGCATTGATGACCACGACGGTGTTGTCCAGGACGCCCAGGGACTCGAGGGTGGTGAAGATGCGGGCGATGCAGGCGTCCATGTAGGCCACGGCGCCATCGTACTGGGCGATGACGTAGTCCTTGTCGGTGACCAGGCCGGGGCCTGGCAGCCACGACAGGAAGTAGTCCCGGAAGGGCACAAACTCATAGACCGGGTCCATGCTCCGGTTGCCCGGATCGCGCTCGTTGCCGTGATAGAACATACGGTCATAGGGCAGGGGCGGCAGGTAGGGCGTGTGCGGGTCCATGTGGCGGAGGAAGAGGAAGAAGGGCTTGTCGTCGGCCGCCAGTTTGACCAACTCGGGCAGCGCCACCTCGTTGAGCGATTCGGCCTTGTGACTGCGGCCATCCGCACCCGCGCCCCAGCCGCTGAAGTTCAGGTAGGTCTGGAAGCCACGTGCCGCGGCGTTGCCGGTGAAGCCGATGCAGCTGGTGGCGTAGCCGTTCTCGCCGAGGATGGAGGCGAGACTCTTGGTCTCCTCGGGGAACTGGCCCTTGTGGCGCAGGGCGACGCAGTTGGTGCCGAAGCAGTCGCGGCCGGTCAGCATACTGCCGTAGCCCGGGGTGGTGGGCACGTGGGGCGAGAAGGTGTTCTCGAACAAGGTGCCGCCCTGCGCGAAGGCATCGATGTGGGGCGTCGTGAGCCGCGGGTAGCCGTAGCAGCTCATGTGGGTCGACACCAGGGAATCGATGCCGATCAGCAGAAGATTCGGTTTGCTCTTCTTCTTAGCCATGGTCAGTCCTTTCTGGAGTAACTCAGATGCTATCGATGGCCGGATCGTTGATGGAGACGCGCCGGCCCTGGCGGTTGGAGAGGTGCCCGGCGAGGGTCAGACGCAGCGAGGTCCGGCCCTCTTCGGCCGTGGCGATGGCGGGGCGAGCGCCCATGAGGAACTCGGCGAGCGGCAGGGCCAGGCCGAGGATGCGCGGGCCGTGGTTGGGCGGCGAGGCGATGTCGCTATAGACCCAGTCCTTGGCGCCGACCATGAACCACTTCAGGCCGCAGGCATTCGCCGGGCGCGGGACGCCGCCGCTCGGCCCATCGCCGTAATTCTGGATAATGACGCCCTTTTCCGCGACGATCTCGGTGGTGTTCTCGCCCGCCACGCAGGTGAACGAGCAACTGACCTCGGCCAAGGGCCCGCCCGGGTAACGGTAGATGGCCATGCCGTTGTCCATCGGCATCTTGGGATGGCAGAGCGAGGCGATCTCGGCGGTCACCGTCTCCGGTACCCCAAGGAGCCAGTGGAGGAAGTCGACGGCGTGCGCCGCATCGTCGGCCCAGATGTCCCGGTTCTCGGTCGGGCTGACGTGCCAACTGTCCAGGATCCAGCCCCAAAGGTGAGCACCGAGACAGTGCCGCCGCCGCACCTGGAAGACCTTGCCGAATTCGCCGCTCGCGAGCAGTTCCTTCATCTTCAGATTCTGCGGATCGACGCGCATCTGCCAGGCCATGGTGAAGGGCACTTTGGCACGGTTGACGGCGGCCACCACGCGGTCGGCCTCGGCCATAGTCAGCCCGATAGGCTTCTGCAGGATGATGGCCTTGCCCGCGGCCGCGGCCTGTTCGACCAGCTCGGCATGCCGGGAGGTCTCCGCCGTGATCACGACCGCCTGGACCGCGGCATCCGCCAGGAGAGCTTGCACCTGCGCGTAGGCCCGCAGCTTCAGCGGAGCCACGTTCTTCTCCAGGCGCGCCGCATCGTGGTCCCAGCCGGCCACCACGTCGACGCCGTACTCGGGGTGCTCGCGCCACTGCGCGATGTAGGGCCCGACGTGCCCATGGGCAAAACCGAGAATGCCGACACCTAGTCTCATGATAGGTCTCCTTGCCCAGTTTCCGTGGTCATACGCTTCAGCGGGCGCCGCAGGCTTGCAGGCAGGCCTGCAGGTGGCCGCGGGTCTCGGCGGCGATGGCAACGCAGGCTGGCACCGCGTAGTCCTTGGCGCCGATGACCTCGAGGTCGACCGGGCCGGTGTAACCGTTCTCGTGCAACACGCGGAGGTAGCCCAGCAGGTCGATGTCGCCGCGGCCGTTGGCCTGCATCTCGGGCTTGCCCGGCCCTTTTTCACGGCCCTTACAGTCGCGGATATGCACATGGCGGATGCGTGTGATCACCGCCGCAATGGCCTCGACCGGATTCTCGTTAGCGCGGTGGATGTGGCTGGGATCCATATCCAGGCCGAAGGCGGGATTCGAGATCGCCTGCAAGACCCGCAAGGTGGTCGGGGTGTTGTACATGGCGCAGCCCACGTGGGCTTTGACGCAGAGCATGACCCCGTACTTGCCCGCCAGGTCGGCCAGCTTACCCAGCGCCTCGATGGACTGTTGCAGCGTGGCCTCATCACCCATCTTGCCACCGGGGCCGCAGTTCACCACCGGAATGCCGATCTCGACCGCCGCCTGGAAGGCACGCTCCATCACCGCCGGATCCTGCGAAGGCTGTTCCATGGCCTGCACCGGCAGTTCATACTTCTTCGACAGTTCCTTGATCAGCGGCGCCAGCTCACGCCAGCGGCCCAGCACCAGGTGCTGGCTCATGCCCTCGATGGCGCTGACCTCGAGGGCGTCATAGCCGCAGGCCTTGGTCCACTGGAAGGCGGTCTCCAGGTCGTGACCGCCAAACAATACCGAGTTTACCCCGAGCTTCATCTCTGCTCTCCTCACTGCTCGCGCGGGTTATGCTTAAGAATGGGCAGCGGATTCGGCCGCACCAGCACCCCGCCCTGTTCGTAGGACTCGATGGCGGCGAAGGTGTACTCCAGGGTCGCCAGCGCGTCACGTCCGGAAGCGCGGAGTTTGTGTTTCGGGACCTGGTTGGTGACGTCCTCGAGGAAGGCGTGGATGCGGTTCGGGAAGGTGGCGCCGAAGTCCTTGATCCCGGTGTCATGGACAACCGGGGTCGGGCACTGTCCCAGGCCGAGCTTCTCGGGCTTGGCGTCCGGGCTGCCGGGGGCGGGGTAGAAGGTACACTTCTCCACGCAGTTCTCGATGCAGAACGTCCCTTTCGAGCCGCCGACCTCGACGCTCCACCAGCCCCCCAGGCCCATGGTGGCATCGCCCCGCTGACTGAACAGGTAGCCCACCGCGCCGCTCTGGAACTGCACGTGGATGCTGTTGATGGCCACCATCAGGTCCGCCGCCGCAACGCGGAAACTAGGCCGCCCCATGAAGGCCTGGACGTGGGTGATGTCGCCGCAGAAGTGACGCATGATGCTGAAGGGATGGGCCAGGAAGGCTTTGACGTGGAAGTAGGGGAACCCGGCCACGTTCGCACCGCCTCCGGGAGCGTAGTTGTGGATGCCGCCGACAAACCCCATCCGGTGCAGGCAGTAGATCTGCTCGCCGATCTTGCCCTCGTCCATGTACTTACGGGCGATGCGGGCCGGCTCGGTGAAGTAGTGGTTCAGATTGCAGCCCAGGTAGACATTCTGCTCGTGGGCGAAGGCCACCATCTCGCGGGCGTCCTCGACCTCGTTGCTGATGGGCTTCTCCACCAGCACATGCTTGCCGGCTTCCAGCGCCTCCATGGCCGGCTCGTAGTGCCAGCCGCCGTTCTCAGGACCGCCCGTGGTCACATCGACGATGTCCAGATCCTCGTTGGCCAGCATCTCCTTCAGGCTGTAGTACGCCTTGACCTTGTGCTTCGCCGCCACTTCATCGGCGCGCGCCTTGACCACGTCGCAGACCGCCACCAACTGCGCCAGGGGATCGGTCGCGTGACATTGTGCGTGAGTCTGGCCGATCCCCCGCATCCCGACCACTCCGACTTTCAGTGCCATCCGAGTGACTCCTCTGTCCTTGGAGACTGTAAGAAAAAACACCCGCGCCGCACGGCGGTCCTCACTGAATAACGACCGGTACCGTAACCGCCGCGAAGGGGAATGCCAGAAGAACACAACCCTTGCCGGTAATGGGTTCCTGCTGGGCTTGACCTCGCGGCCTCCGCGCAGCACATTTCCCGACATGTCACCCAGCCGGAGGCCAGTTCCATGAAGCGCTCAGAGATCAATGCGATTATCCGGGACGCCGACGTCTTCCTGAAGCGTCTGCAGTTCCACCTGCCGCCGTTCGCCTACTGGACGCCTGACGAATGGCGCCGCCGAGGTCCCGAGTCGCGGGAGATCGTGGCTCACCAACTGGGCTGGGACATCACCGACTTCGGCAGCGACCGCTTCGACGACGTGGGGCTGTTTCTGTTCACCATCCGCAATGGCAGCCTCGAGAGCCTGCGCACGGGCCGCGGCAAGTCGTATGCCGAGAAGATCATGGTGGTGCGGGCCGGCCAGGTGACGCCGCTGCACTTCCACTGGGGCAAGACGGAAGACATTATCAACCGCGGTGGCGGCACGCTCGTGCTGCGCCTGTTCAACTCGACGGCGGCGGAAGGGCTGGACCGGGAGCGGCCGGTGGAGGTCTCCCTGGACGGCGTGCGGCGCGTGGTGCCAGCAGGCGACCTGGTCCGCCTCGGGCCCGGCGAGAGCATCACCCTGGAGACGGGCCTTTACCACGAGTTTTGGGGGGAGGACGGCAAGGTCCTGGTGGGCGAAGTCTCCGCCGTGAACGACGACGCGGCCGACAACCGTTTCCTGGACCCGGTCGGGCGTTTTCCCGCCGTGGTCGAGGACGAAGCGCCGCTGCACCTGCTGGTGGGTGATGTCCCACGCTACTACCGCGGCGAGTAGTGCTGACGGCGACCGCCGGCCTACGGCGCCCGGAGCCAGCGCTCGAACCAGCCCTGCGTCCGGCGCCACATCTCGGGCGAGAGGACGTGTCCACTCCCCGTCTCGATGTAGGCGGAGAAGCGTTCGGCGGCATGCTGGCGGGCATAGGCTCGGGCGATGCGCTCGAGGCCGCGGCGGACCTCGTCGATGGGGCTGCCACCATCAAGTTCGCCGAAGTTCATGTGCAGCGCTCGCGGCGCCATCAGCGCCACGATGTCCGGCGTATCGCCAATGGCCTGCAGCCCAGGGACGTAGTTGGGAAAGCAGTGGAGCAGGTGTTCGCGGTGGATGCCGGCGTAGGTCGGCAGGCAGCAGTTGCAGACGACGGCGCGCAGGCGTTCGTCCCACGGCGCGCCCATCCAGGCATGGGTAGAGCCCATGGAGTGCCCATACGAGCCCATCCGGGCAGGGTCTACCTCCGGCCGGGAGATGAGGTAGTCCAACGCCCGCCGCATATCCAGGATGTTCTTCCAGGCCATGCACTTTCCGGCCACGGCGTAGCGCAGGAACTCGAAGCGTTCGAAGGCACCGTCTTTGAGCTTCCCGGTCGGGTCACGGCGGTCCTCGAAGCCGAGGGCGTCAGGGCAGAGGACGACGTAGCCCTCACGGGCCAGCGCGGCGCCGGTGTGGTGCAGCGGGTCGCCCGCCAAGCCGGCAGGCTCGCTCTTGCCCAGGTGCCACTGTCCGTTGTGCTGGTGCCAGACGGCGATCGCCGGCGCTGGCCGACGGGCGCTGACGCCGGCGGGAATCAGCAGGTATGCCGGGACCGCATCTCCTGGCTCACTTTCGTACGCCACGGGCTCGATGCGGTAGCCGTCCGCGGCCTGCGCGGGGCCGCGGTTGACCGGATTCAGGGGGCCGACCTCCGGCCAGGGGCCGCCGAGGCAGGCCAACAGTCGACGCTTGAACCTCATGCCAGTCATGGGCTGTGCTCCTCCGGAAGAGAGGCGGTCCGGTCGGTTCCTTCGTGAGACCTCTTGCCAGGCGGGCTGCCTGGGTCTCATAGTGTGCGCCCGGCAGAGGCCGCCGTCAAGTCCGTCGCGGTCGCGGACAGGAGGGTGGAATGGGTTTGGGGTGGATAGGTAGGTGGGTGTGGGCGGATGAGCATTGTGTCTGGTACCGCGTACACATAAGTACTTTACCATAAATGTGTTGCATATTGAAAAATGTGAAAAACATGGCCTTACGAGCGATATTCTCTAGGCTTTCAGATGCCTAGCGGCTTAGTTGACGCTTCGTGACTACACAGGTGCAACGGCGTATCCTGCCCAAACGGGGCTGAGTACCCAAGCCCAGGGTTGGCCGCGGCGCCATGGCCGCAACCCTGGGCTCTGAGCCACAGCCCCGTTGGGGCAGGGAAATGCACCTGAGTTGTAACCTGAGTAGTTA
>CAIZKT010000072.1:0-3868 GCA_903933565.1 uncultured Victivallales bacterium
CGAGCCGACGCTCGGCGGTCCCAGGGAATGGAGCGGCCGCGGCTCGCGGCCAGAGCCGAGCCGACGCTCGGCGGTCCCGGGGCAGGGCGGAGTCACGGGACTATAGTGACACGGTGCGCTGCTGGTGGCCCACCATCGGGCTGGCAACGCGGGTTCGTAGCGTGGGTGTAAGGGGGCCGTAAACATGCAAGGCGGCATGGTTCTGCGGGGCGGACGGGTTCTCGATCCGGTGAACGGTCTCGACGCGGTGCAGGACCTGTGCATCACGAACGGTCAGATCGCGGCAGAGCCGGCTCGGGGGGCGGTTGTGGTCGATGTCAGCGGCCTGGTCGTTTGCCCTGGATTCATCGATCTGCATGTTCATCTTCGCGAGCCGGGGCAGACTCACAAGGAAGATATCGGCACGGGCACCCGCGCCGCGGCCGCGGGCGGCTTTACCACCGTGGTGGCGATGCCCAATACCGCGCCGCCGGTGGACAACTCCGAGGTCCTGTCCCAGGTCTACGGCCTGGTCCGGGAGAAGGCGGTCGTGCGGGTGTTGCAGAGCGGGGCGCTCACCCTCGGTCGGGCTGGCCGGGAACTCAGCGATGCCGCGGCGCTGGCCCGGGCTGGCGCGGTGGCGCTAACCGATGACGGCACCTGCATCCAGACCGCGGGTTTGATGCTGGAGGCAGTCCGCCGGGCCGCGGCGGTCGGGATCCCGGTCATCGACCACTGCGAGGACGAGAGCGTGGCCCGCCGCGGCGCTATGAATGCCGGCGCGGTGGCGCGGCGACTGGGGGTGTCGTCGCAACCAGGGCTGGCTGAAGACCTGATCGTCTGCCGCAATATCCTGATCTGCCGCGAGACCGGCTGGCCCATCCACATCCAGCACATCTCCAGCGCGTTCAGCGTGGCCCTGGTGCGCGCCGCCCGCCGCGAGGGTATTCCCGTCACGGCCGAGGCGTCGCCGCATCACATCTGCCTTACCGAAGAGTGCTGCGCCAGCCACGGCAGCAACGCGAAGATGAATCCGCCGTTGCGGACGGAGGCCGATCGTCAGGCGATCTTGGGGGGCTTGGCCGATGGCACCATCGGCGTCATTGCCTCAGACCATGCACCGCACACGGCCGCGGAGAAGGCGGTCGGGTTGGAGATGGCGGTCGGGTTGGAGATGGCGCCGTCTGGGATTGTCGGGCTGGAGGCGCTGGTGTCGCTGTGCCTGACTGAACTGGTACACGGCCGGGTGTTGACGCTGCGCGAGTTCGTGGCCAGGCTGACCGCCGGGCCGCGCGCGGTGCTGCGGCTGACGCAGGGCACGTTGAGCGTTGGCGCGTCGGCGGATGTGACGCTGCTGAACCTCGATGCAGAGCACGTTCTGCGCCTGGCCGAGTTCCGTTCGCGCTCGGCGAATTGCCCGTACGACGGCCGCGTCTGCCGCGGCCGCGTCGAGGGGACGTTGCTCGACGGCGAATGGATCTTCAGCCGCCTGCCGGGGGTCGTGGGGACGGTGCGCTGAGAGGCACGGGCGGGCGACGGAGACACCAGCTTCCCATGGTCACGACGGCTCAGCGGGAGCTTCGCCCTCCAGGGGGAACGGCCTCTCAGCGGCTGGCCACGGGCGGCGTTCCGAGCAGGCGCACTTCCTGCTGGGGGAAGGGGATTTCGATGTTGTGCTGGCGGAAGACGTCCAGCAGGGTTCTGTAGATCTCGAGTTGGGCCGCCTCGTAGTCTGGCACCGCGACCCAGGGCTGGACGGAGAGGTTGATGGAGGACGCTTCCAGGGCATTGATGCCGACGACGGGGGCGGGATCGCGCAGCACCCGCGGGTTGGCCTTGAGGATGCAGTCAACCAAGGCGAGCGCCTGGGCGAGGTCGGCGGAGTAGGCGACGTCGACCTCGAGCTTGAGCTGGCGTATCCGGCCGTGGTTGTGCAGGATTTCGCCGACGATCTTACGGTTGGGGATGGTGACCCGCGAGCGGTCCGTATGCACCAGCACGGTGGAGAACAGCTCGATGCTGACGACCTCACCGTGGACGCCCAGCAACTCGATGAACTCGCCGACGCGAAAGGGCTTGGTGAAGATGATCGTGAGGCCGGCTACGAGGTTGCCGAGCACCCCCTGCATGGCCAAGCCGATGCCGACGCCCGCCACGCCGATGCCGGCGATAAGGGGGGCGATGTCGACGCCGAACTTGCCCAAGGCCATGACCGCCGCCACCGCAAAAATCAGCAGCCGTACCACGCGGGTGGCCAGCATTCTGACCGGGGGCTCGAAGGAGCGCTTGGTCAGCCAGCGGCCAACCCCCTGACCTGCCCAGAGCGCCGCCGCGCCACCCAGGCAGAGGATGGTCACGGCGCCGATGAATTGCAGGCCGTACTTGAAGCCGTACTCGACCACGAAGTTAAGGGCGGTGTCTTGCAGCTTAGTGATCGTCGCGCTGTCGATCATGTCGGGTATTCCCATGTCTGTTCTCTATTTCCCCCAGGGGGTCGGCCCGGAGAGGATTTCGTAGGTGTTGGTGAGGGTGATGGAACCGCCTTGGGGCAATTCCTGCGCTCGGCTCCACTGTTCGAGATTGACGCGGCTCTGGGCGCCGTTCCAGTTGCAGTAGGCGGTGGCGACTTCGGTGGGGCTGAAGGTATTGAGGATGGCGAAGCCGGCCGCGTCGTCGCGGATGGCCCACTGCCCGGCCGGGCGGGCGGCGTCCCGCAGCCAGAGTTCCTTCTCGGCCGCCGGGTCTTCCGGGTTGGCCAGAGACTGGGAGCGCCAAGAGCCATCGGTGTTCCGCAGCCACAGCGTCGCCGTAGCGGTGCTCTCGACCTGGAAGGCGGGATGGATGCGGAAGGCCGCCTGCCGGGCCGCGTTGCGGTTGGTCAGGGTCGACTGGACCGTGATCGCCGGGCGGTCGGGCAGCAGCCGCAGGGTGCGGCGCAGCGTAAAGCCGTTCTTGAGGGTGGCTTCGAGCACGGCGTGCTCCGGGCCCGACTCGAGTACGGTGTAGGGCTCCGTCCACCCTGGGGCGCGGTAGCCAGTGGTGCTGAACTCCTCGTAGCCGCCCTCGCTGGGGGTGCAGGCGGTCTCCGGGTCGCCGAAGAGTTTCAGCAGTTGTCGGCCTGAGGACGTGGCCTTGAGCCGCCAGATGCGGCCGCCGAGGGTCGGGATCAGGTCCGCCTCCAGGTGCGGACTGCGCAAGGTCAGGACCGCGACGGACTGACTGCGGCTCTGCTGGGCCGTGAGCCACTCATCGAGACCGCCGCCTTCGCCCTCGCGGATATGGCTGACGCCCTCCTTGCGGGCGATGGTTTCAAAGCGGCTCACCGCCCCGGCCGTGGTCCCGCCAGCGTCCGCGACCAGGTTGCCGTCACGGTAGTGCCAGGCGCCGCGGCTGAGGGTGATCTGCGTATAGAGCAAAGGCAGGCGGGCGACCTGGACCCGGTGCAGGCGCGTAGCCTCGTTGGCGACCGCGGCCTCGGCCTGGTCGAAGAGCGCACTGGCGCTGGCGAGCATCTGGGGCTGGTTCAGGTAGTCGCCGGGCGGGGTGTAGATGCGGACGTGGCGGGTCAGGTCCGCGCAGACGGCCTGCCGCAGCAGTGCGAGGTAGTCACGGATGGCGGGGGCGGCGGGGCCGTAGTAGGCCTCGGTGAACTCGTGGATGGCCTTGGCGCTATCGTAGGATGGGTCCCATAACGTCTTGGCCATGAGGTAGGTACGCAGCTCAGCCAGCTCGCCGCCCTGGCTGAAGTAGTTGGCTTCCTCGTAGATGCCGGTGACGCCATTGCGGATGAAGAACTCGATGTTGGGCCTGATGACATCGAGGTTGGGGAACGGCTGGATGCAGTGCGCGTAGTTGATGACGTAGTCCCAGATGTGCAGGCGGTTGCAGA
>CAIZKT010000073.1:0-9976 GCA_903933565.1 uncultured Victivallales bacterium
AGCTACGGCAACATGCCCAGCCGCTTCCAGGACGGCAAGCCGCCACGCGTCAGCTACACCTACGACTGGCCGATCTGGAAGGCCAAGGCCGCCTGGATCTTCGCGGACAACCCCGACGAACCGCACCAGCTCGAGGGGTTCGACTACAGACAGATGAGCATGTGGAGCGCGGTGTCGCCGGACTTCCTGTTCGTCAAACGTCCACCCGGGGCGTCGGTTGGCCAGATCGCCCGCGCGAACGCGGACACCGGCGCGATTCAGATGCTGACCCACGACGAGGGGCAGAAGGACGATCCGGGACTGTTCGTCTCGCCCGAGTTCGGCGGCGAGATCCTGCTGCTGTGCAACCTGGACAACCGCGCCCTCGGCATCTACCGCGACACGAGATCGCCGGATGGCTTCTGGACCCGCATCGCCACGCTCAACCTGCCGGCCGATGCGCCCTACAAGTTCATCTCCTCGCCCGAGACCATCGCCTCTGCCACCGGCATCGGGGTGGGCGTGAAAGGAACGGAACCGTGAGGGTCGCTGGCGCGGTTGCCAGGGGCGGTGCCTGGCTGACCACGCCCACCGAAGGGCACTGTCGGTCAGCCGGTGTGATCGTTGCCCGCAGGGGACTCGCCGTGGCCGTGGGGACTGCGGCTCCCTCAATTCCCAGACGAGACGTGTGGCGTCAGAGCCGCAATCAGCGCGTCCATGCTTCCGGTAGCCGTGGCCCAGACCTGCTGGACATCCACGGCACCGTAGTCATGCGCGATCACATTGCGCATGCCGCGCATGGCGCGGAAAGGGAGTTCGGGGAAGAGCCCCTTCGTCTCCGGAGACAGGCGGCTGGCAGCTTCCCCGATGATCTCCAACCGACGCAGGACGGCATCCTGCTTCTCGCGGTTGGCCAGGAACTGCTCGCGAGAGATGCCATGCACGTACGTGCGGACAGCCAGGGCGGAGTCAAGGATGTCCCGTAGCAGGCCGAGTTGTCTCTCATCGGACATACACGGTCACCGGTGCCGCCAGGATCGACCGTCGACGGTAGGGGTTGGCGCTCTTCTCGACCGCGGCCCGACTGATGACGTCCACGGGTCGGCCGAGGATCTCCTCCAAGTCCTCCCTGAGCGCCCCCATCTCCAGCAAGCCGACGTGCGCGTCCGGCAGGAACTCCACCAGCAGGTCCACGTCACTCCGGGCATCGCCATCGCCGCTGACGACCGACCCGAACACCTCGACACGGGCCAGCGGATGGGTTGCCGAGACTGCACGTACCGCAGCCCGAATCCTGTCCAGCGAGATGATGCCCTGTCGCTCAGAGGCCATGGAGAGCACTATACGGCACGTGCCGACAGGCGCAACCCGGGTCTGGCCGCGCAACGGACACGGCGCAGCCGCCGAGGGCCACCCGGGGTGCCTCTGGAACCACCGCGCAAGCCGTGCGCTTCAGGCCCCATCCACGGTCTCGTCATCTTCGGCCTGCCATATCGGCTGCAAGGCGCGCAGGGCGTTGTGCAAGGCAACCGGGGTCGGCAATATGGCCGCGCCAGTCACGTTTGTATGGATGTAACCGGAGGTGCCGCAGATGGGCCGCACTGGCGACCGGCAACCGGGTCTTGGCGTAGCCTGCTCACTGTGGCTGGTTCGCGTCTGCTCTACCCTGGCAGCGCAGGAGCCGGTTCCACCGACCCCAACAACGCCACTGACGCCGACGCTGAAGGCGCAGATCGTTCAGACCCTCGACGTCCGTTACACCGGCACTGAGGGCGTCGACCCCAGGTTCCACAGCCTGGACATCCACGCCCCGCCCGGTGCGGAGTCCGCACCCGTGGTCGTGTATGTGCATGGCGGCTACTGGAAGGCCGGCGACAAGTCCGCCAAGGGCAACCTGCCGGGCTTCTTCTGCGGCCATGGCTACGCGTTCGTGAGCGTGAACTACCGCCTGGCGCCCACGGCGCAGCATCCCGCCCAGGTACAGGACGTGGCTCGGGCCGTGATCTGGGTTCACGACCACATCGCCGAGTATGGCGGCGATCCGGCGCAGACTTACCTGACGGGCCACTCCGCCGGTGCCCACTTGGTGGCCCTGGTCGGCACCGACCCAAAGCGGCTGGCCGAGTTCGGCAAGCCGCTCTCCATCCTGCGCGCCGTGATCCCGCTCGACTCGGCGGCCATGGACATCCGCGACGTGGCCGCCAACGACCGCCGCGCCGACAGCCCCTACCGCGACGCCTTCGGCGATGACCCGGCGGCGTGGGCCGACGCCTCACCCATCGTGCACGCCGCCAACGGCAAGGGCATCCCGCCGTTCCTCATGGTCGTGGCCTACGGCCCGGCGATCGCGAACAAGAAACGGGGCCTGGACGCGTTCGCCGACGCGCTGCGCCGTGCCGGCACCCGGGCCGAGGCCGTGGATGCCTCGTCCTTCCGGGAGCATCAGTCGCTAATGACCGAGTTCGGGGCGGCGGACGACCCGGTGGCCAAGGCAGCCATGGAGTTCATCGAGGGCGTACGCAAAGGGACCCTCGCGCCCGGTCTCGGCCGCGAGCGCGTGCTGCAGGCCGAGGGCGTGGCGGCTGCGGAGTCCGCACGCCAGCTCGAAGCCTACCGCACACGGATTCTCATGCGTCAGTTCGACAAGGATGGCGACGACCGCATCACCCGCGAGGAGATGAGCGCGAACCCCTTCCTCTTCGACCGGATCGACGCCGACCGGGACGGGGCTGTCAGCCCTGAAGAACTGAACCTCTACTTCCAGCGCGAACAGCCGGTTCAGAAGGCGGCTGAAGCGCCTCCGGCCACCCAACCGAGGGCCGCCGCTGCCTGGGTACCCGACGACCAGCATCTGGGGCTGGGGGAGGTCTCCTATCTCGACCCCGAGTTCCTGCAGGACGGCGCCCTCGTCGGCGAGTCCGAGCTGTTCGTCTACTACACCCTCGTCGGCGACGGCCCCACCCAACTCCACCGCTGTCGAACGGGCGTCCGTGCAGCGGACGAGCCGTGACCGACCGGGGGCCAGCCGAATGTAACTAAGCGCCCACTTACAGAGTAGTACTGCTGTGAATGGCGGGCGTCGCCGTGGCCCGCGGCGCGGGTCAGGGACCGTCGTCGGCGGCAGACACAAGTCCAGTTGGAAGGCGCACCTATGGCGACACAAACACAGGCAAGCAGGGCGAAGGCCGAAGGGCGGTCATGGATCGGGAGATCAGGGCTTGGGCTCGCGCTCCTCGCCGGAGCCTTTGTGTCGGGCTTCGCACACAGCGGCTGCGCCCAGGTGCCCGCCGCCGGCGTCTTCGAGCGCTATGACCGAGATGGCGATGGCAAGGTGACGAAGGCGGAGTTGCGGAATGCGCAGACCTTCGAGCGCTTCGACGTGAACCGCGACAGCGTCATCACGCAGGCCGAGTACAAGGCCTTTCTGAATCGGGCTGCCCTCAAGCAGCTCGACAAGGACGGCGACGGCAAGATCAGCCAGACCGAGTTCAACGCGCTCTACCAGGACAGCGATCACTACTTCCGCACCCGGCAGCGCGAGGCCCAGCCCGCCGACGGCCGGGCATTGCCGAACCCCCTGCCGGTGAAGGCCGACCCGCTCGGCTTGCGCTTCACCCAGGACTACGTCCCGGGCCTGGACTTTGGCAGAAGTCGGCCGGCCGTCGTACCGCCGCGGTTCGTCCGGCCACGTCTGCCCGACCCGGCCGTGCGCTTGCCGCTCCTGCTTTTCCCGGTGTCATCTGAAAAAGCGTAGGTCTAGTATTGATATTCGACCTACGTTAATATAACGTATCTCCATGGCACGCGGTAAAGGAGGTGCGACATGGCTGACGGTTTGACTCGTAACGACCTGATCGATGCGCTTGAGACCATGCTTGAAGGGCAGTTGCGCGCGGTACGCGGCCTGCGCGCCGGTCCGAGGCCCCGGCGACGGCGTGCAGACGGGAGTAAGTCGAATATACAGACTGTCATAGACATACTCTCGGCAGCGGACGAATCCCTGCACGTGAATGAGATCATCCTGCGCGCCCGGCGGGACCACGGGGTCGAACTGAAGCGCGAGTCCATCGTCTCGGCCCTTACCAAGAAGGTCATCGACGGTGACACCTTCCGCCGGACCGGGCGCAACGTCTTCGCCCTGATCTAAAGGGGGCTGTGACCATGCCAGGGAGTTTCCTGACCGCGGTCTGCGGCCTGCTCTCGCGCATCAGTCTGTCCGTGCGCGACCCCCGGGCCCGACTCATAGGCCCGAACTGACCCTGGGCCTGCTGTGCGCCGACCGGCCCAAGACCATCACCAGTGTGTTGGAGTGGCTGGGACGCCGTTACCTGGACTGGAGTTCGTTCTACCGGCTCCTGTCTCAGGCCAAATGGAGCGAAGAGGATCTGTTCAAACCGATCCTGCATTCCTGCTGCCAACTGGCCGGTCCGCCGGGCGCTCCGCTGATGTCGGCCCAGGACGACACGCTGGTGCGTAAAACCGGCCGCAATATCCCCGGCGCCACCATCGCCCGCGACCCGCTGAGTCCGGCATTCCATGTCAACCTCGTCCTGGGCCAGCGTTTTCTGCAGACTGCGGCCATGCTCAGGACGGACGCACCGGTTCCTCTTTTCCGGGGCGTTCCCATCAGTTTCCTCCAGGCGCCGCCGCTGAAGCCGCCGAAGCGTGCCACCGAGGAACAGAGGCGGGCGGTGCGCGAAGCCCGCAAGAAGCATAACCTCGGCACCATCGCGGCTGCCGAGCTGAAGCGCCTGCGCCAGGAACTGGATCACTGTCCGGGCGGTCGCGAACGGCTACTGATCAACAGTGTCGACGGCGGCTTCGCCAACCGCACCTACCTCAGGGCGGTTCCGGAGCGCACCGCCGTAGTGGCCCGCATCCGCAGAGACGCACACTTCCGTGCTTTCCTGCCTCTGCTGCAGCGCCGCGGGTCGCGCAAGTACGGCCGCGACCTTCCCACTCCCGAACAGATGCTCGCTGATCCGGCCATTGCTCTCCAGACTATGGAGGTGGCTGTCGGCGGACAACTCCACTGCCTGAAGTTCAAGGTCGTCGAGCAGGTCTGCTGGCCTGGCGTCACCGGCGACAACCCCGTTCGCGTCATCCTGATCAAACCTCTGGGGTATCGACTTCGCAAACACGGCAAACTCCCTTACCGCCAGCCCGCTTTCCTCGTTGCCGTCGGCGCCGATGCCGATCTGCACGACCTCATCCAGGCCTACTTCGCCCGCTGGCAGATCGAGGTCAACTTCCGCGACGAGAAATCTCTGCTGGGGCTCGGTGAAGCCCAACTATGGAACCCCGAATCGGTCCATCGCGAACCTGCCCTTCTGGTGGCCTGCTACTCGTGCCTGCTGCTCGCCTCGATCATGGTGTTCGGCGACCGCCGCAGTCCCGCCCTCGAACCGCTGCCACGCTGGCGCTCGGACCGGCCCAAGCGACCCTCGACGCGCGAACTGCTCAGAACGCTCCGCGCACAGGTCGAGGAACTGCGGCGAAGTACGGCACCCAAGCTGGCAGCCGTCGCCTGACAACCTATCTTCGCCTCGCGGCGAGCCGCCGAGGCAGGGCCAGGCCTGGGAGATTGGCCAAAGTCCAGTGCCGAGCACCCTTCGTGCTCGGCCAATCACGTGGGCCAGAGCCAGGACGTCGTCATCAATCGTCAGCGTGGTGCGCATTGTGATCTTCGAGGATGGAATGCTGACGAGCTTGCAGTGACGCCGAAGGAGCCGCTGGCGCCGCCGCTGCCGGCGCTCTACAGCCCCGACTGGCGTGCGGACTTCCACCTCGGCGACGATCCTTACCGCTACTACCGCTGGTGACGGGATGGCAGGAGGTCCCGGGGAATCGGCCCCCGCGCCACAGTCCCGCAGTCCGGCCTCCCGCTCAGGCGCCGAAGGCGTGCCGGGCGAAGGCGTCGACGACGGCGGCGGCATGGGCCGTGGGCGTCTCGGGTTGCAGCGTCTTGGCGGGGGCGAGCAGATAGCGCCCGCCGTGGCCCATCTCGGTGCAGAGGCGGTCCACCTCGAGCTGAATCTGCGCGGGGGTGCCGAAGGGGATCGTGCTCTGGCTGCCCAGTCCGCCCCAGAAGGTGATACGGCTACCGTAGCGCCGCTTCAGCTCGTACGGGTCCATGCCCACGGCTTCCGGCTGTACGGACTCGAGCACGTCGAGCCCGATCTCGATGAGGTCAGGCACAATGTCGGCCACGCCACCGCAGCAGTGGCTCAGGGTGAACTTGCCGGCGCGGTGGACCTGCTGGTAGAGCTGCGCCAGGCGGGGCTTTATGAAGCGGCGCCAGCGCTCCGGCCCGAGGATCACGCCGCGCTGGTCACCCCAGTCGTCGCTGAACATGACGCCGTCCACATCGAACGTGACACAGGCCGCCACGAAGCCCGATTGCAGGCGGAAGATGCGCTCAACCAGCTCGTCATAGAAGTCGGGATCCGCGACCGCATCCATGAGGCTGTTCTCGAACCCGCGGATGGTCCAGGTCCGCTCGAAGAGGCCGAAGCCGAAGTCGATGGCGCGGAAGCGGCCTGGGCAGGCGTGGATGGCCGCGCGCGTCTGCTGCTCCCGCTCGGGGTCACGGAAGCTGGCGATGTCGGGGAAGGTGTAGCCATCGAAGGAGGGTCGTTCGAGGCCGGGTTTCTCAAGGTGGAAGGGACGCAGATCGAAGCGCCACTCGGTGCCAAAGGCATCGCGGGTGCGCGTTCCATCGATGGCCTGGCGGCGTTCGGAATCGAGGGGGGAGAAGCGCACAATGTCCACCGGGACGCGTTGGCGCCAGTCCGTATTGCCGTAGTGGGCATCGAGACGGGCGGCCACATCGCCCTCGAAGCCGAGGACAGCGGGGGTGAGCCGGGTCTCCTCGCCACGCAGGCGCGCCAGCACCAGGTCTCTGCGAGTTGTGTTCGCCATGGTCAGTACTCACTCCGTTGGGAATGGGATGGTAGAGAGTGTGGCTCGCTGGTATGCCCCAGCACCGGCGCCGAGGGACTCCCGGACTTCCCGGGCCCTGGCACGCAGGGTCGTCGGGGCCATGCACTCAGGTAATGCGCCGCGGAGACGTCCCCCGGCGAGTTGCTGCTCGAGGTGATCGGCCAGAGCACCGGCCGCCTCGGCGTAGGCCATCAGCCACGGGGTGGCGTCGCGCTGGAAGGCGCGCGTATCGTCGCCGCGCTCTATGCGCAGGGCTTTGAGGATGAAGTAGGGCCCCATGACTGCCCAGAAGCGCTGCTGGTGAATCAGGAACGCAAGGTGTTCGTCGAGGTACTCCCGGGGGGATGTCGGCGGGGCATCGACCAGCCAGTGCTCGGCATCCGCCAGCCGTTCCGGCAGTGCCAGACGGCGCGCGCGCTCAAGCCACGCCACCGCTTCGGCGCAGAGCGTGGCGGCCTCGACCAGGCTCTGGCCGGAGGTCCGCAGGCACATCGGGTAGTCGCCATCACGGTAGACGTAGCCGTTCGCCGGAGCCGGGGGAAGCTCGCCGTGGTTCGCGGCGGCTTGCACCGGCGCTTGTGCGGTGAAGCGAGGGTCGGTGGGCAGCGGGGTGCATGCCTTGCCGAAATGCCACGGCACGTACTCGGACAGCGCCGAACTGGACGGGAAGGCAAAGCCATTGGAACGGATGGTCTGAGCCTGATCCAGCCGCCGCCAGGCGGTTGCCACCAGCGGCCCGGCCTCGGTCCCGAACCAGCGTCCGGCCAGCCCATCGACGAAAGCCCCCGCGTCGCTCGCAGGATCGAGCAGGGCGGCGCGGCAGGCGAGGGAATTGGCGTGCAGGTCGTCGGGCGACAGGCGACCCCGTACATCGTAGAAGCCATCAAAGCCCAGGTCGTTCCAGCGCCGGATCTTGGCAAACACCCCTAGCGGGTAGTCGAAGCGCTGCGGAGCCGTGTAGTACCCGTCCTCAAAGGCATGCAGGGCATCCCGGCCAACCGCCAACTGCCCCGCGCGGTGGGTGACGGCGCGGGCCTGCCGGAGCAGATCATGAGACTGGCGTTCGAACGTGGCCGCATCGCCGGTGGCCGGCAGGCACAACCCAACCGCCGCTGGCAGGGCGGCTTGCCGGGCCAGGAGCTGGCCGAAGCCAAGCCCCACTCGGTCCCACTGAAAGCTGGTGTTGAGGATGCGGATACCGGGACGGGCCCGGGACATGGTCGCTTCCAGGAAATGCGCCAGGCGGTCGCGCTGATCGAACTTGGAGAGGCCCCGGCAGCGTGGGCAGGTGTGCGGCTCGCAGAATTCCCCCTCGGCATCCATGGTCAGGTAGTGGAAGGTATCGACTTCCGGGAACGCGGCAAAGAAGCGTTCGATCCCCTCGACGAAGAAGTCACGCACCAGGCCGTGGCCGAAGCAGAGGACCTTGCCCTGGTAGGTGCCGGAATCGGACAGCACCTGGGGCGGGAAACGGCGCAGGAACTTCTGGCGTTCCGCCTCGGGCACCCACGGGCCGCCCTGGCAGGGGATCAGCCGCGAATCGAAGAGAATGTCAAGGCCGTACTCGCGCGCGGCGTCGATCGCACCCCGCAACGCGGCCCGGAGTGCCTGGCACTGTTCCGGGTCGGTGGCCTGCGGGAAAACCGAGGTCTCGACGTAGGCATGTAGGTCGCGTGACGGCCCGCCGGCGAAATCGTGCGTGGCCGCGAGATGGCTGGCGCCCATCCGGCTGAGGTAGCGCATGCAGGAACGCAGCGCCGCCGGTGAGGTTCCCGGCGCCAGGAGGTGCCGGCCAAGGATCGGCGAGAAAAGGCGGTGGGAAAAGGCGAAGGAAGCACTTAGGTCCAGGTTGGCCGCAGGTGTCGTCGGCGCGGACGGGCAGGTGAGCTGGTTCACCCCCTGCAAGACGCCGCGTTCCGAGGCGCCGAGGACCCACAGTATGCCGGCATCCGTGAACAGATGGAAGGCGTCCCGACCCACCGCCTGATTGTGCAGGTTAGTGCGGCCACAGCGGATCAGGGGTTGTACCAGTGGATCCGACGCCAGCGCCAATACGGCATCCCCGACGCCGGGCACACCGGCCACCACAAGATCAAGGTCAGTCCCCAAGGCGACGTTCAGTTCCGCCGCGGCGGTGCGCAGCACGCGATGGTCAACGCCCAGGACGATCCGCCGCACAGGCTCAGGCAAGGCAGTCACTGCGGCGACTGATCTCGTTTTCAATATGCTGTGCCTCCTGAATGGCTCTGCGGTCGTGACCACACCGGCTTTGACGCGGCTCCTTCACGGCGTCGGTAGGACCAGCGCCTCTGCCAGCCCCTCCCCGTCATACGGCGTGGCCACATCCTCGAACCGGTTCTCGCGCAGCAGCAGATTCGTCGGGCCCTTGCCGATGGTAATGCCCAGCTCGTTGTGCCGCACCGTGCAGCGCTCCACGAGTACCTCATCCACCGTGCTGTGAATGCGCACTCGGGCGTTACCGTCCAGGAGATTGCGGCGGAAGATGATCCCCCGTGCCAGCGGCCCGGCGAAGGTCTCGTTGTTGTCGCCGGTGAACGCCGCGAGGATGGCGCTGCGACCGCCGTAGCCGTTGCCCTCGAGGATCTCATTGTCGAGAAACTGGCAGTTGTAACACGGCTGCCAGCCCCAGCCATGCGGGTTCAGGCCCCAGACGATGAAGCCATCCATCCGCGTGCCCCGGTTGCCCGCGACGATGGTGTCCAGCGCCGCGCCGTAAAGCTGGAACGCGCCACCGTCCACGAAGCTGTTGCCGATGAACAGGTGCCGGCCGCGATGCTGGGCAATGGAGATGACCGAACTGTCATCCGGCGCGATGTCCCACGGCCGGTCCACGTCCCACTCGCGCCCGGCGTTCGCGGTCACCGTACGCCATTGCCCCGCGCCGGTGCCCTGCAGAATCATGACCGCCCCGCCGGTCCAATCCTTGAGCGGACGGTCGGGGGGGTTATAGCCCTGGTAGACGGGGTCGGCGGCGAGGGTGACATGGGTGCCTACGGCGCTGGCGAGCTTGCCGAAGTACGCCCCGCCACCGGCA
>CAIZKT010000074.1:0-2879 GCA_903933565.1 uncultured Victivallales bacterium
CGTAGCGGCGGGATGGCGGATCGAGATTGAAATCGAAATCGGGATCGAATCGACGGGGGGGACTCGGACACTGCGTCCCCCCTCGTCTCTCGACCCACCACGGCGGGCAGGCCCTCGACCCTCTGCGGTTCTCAGACAAGCGAACCCCTACGGAACTGACCTGCGCCCGTGAGACAGCCTTAAACTTGCAGCCGGAGAGATCGCGGAGTAGGTTAGCTCCTCTAGGCTAAGGTAAGGTTGTCGTCGGTGCTAATCCCGCGTACGGACTTGGTCTGTTCTGTCGCGGTGGATAAAGGAGTAGATGCCATGAGACTCACACTTTGGGCGATGGGGCTGTTGCTTAGTGTAGCGGCCTGTGCTGCCGACGTTGGTCAGTATGAGGCCAGGGTCCGCGCGCGGACGGACCCGAACGTCCTAGACATGGTCCAGGCGCGCAGCGAGGGGGATGCCCGCATCGTGTTGCGCCAACGCTATCCAGAATGCGCGATCATCTCGCTGCGCCGGCTGCAACTGCGGCAGGCCGGTTACGATTGGTACCTGCTGCGGGCTAGCGTGGCGGGCGTCAACATCATCGACACCGCCTTGGCCGTGGGTTCCGGCCAGGCACGCCGTATCTTTAGCGCCCGCTTTCCCGGGAGCTGCATCGTCAGCCTGACCAAGCTCCGTACGACCGACCGCTACCTGTTGTATGCGAGCAGCATTCACAGCAGAGACCGAAAAGTGTTCGAGGACGTAGCCTACGCTGACGGCGCCAGCAATGCCCGCAAAGCGCTGCAGACGCGCTACCCGGGGTGTCGCATCTCCAGTATTGCAGAGCTAGAGTAGTACAGCGCGCAGCAGGCGCGGGCGGGGCTATACATATGAGGCGGGAATAGCATATTCCAGCACCTTGATGAAGGAGCGAATGGGTTTCGGTTGTGGCCCTTTTGTCGGATGGCCTCGGGACCCCCGCAGCTCGTGGTGGGCCAGTGGCCGCCCGAGTGTTACGCTGATTCTGGTATGGCATCGTCTATGTTGATAATGACCGAAGGGACACATGCCCAAGCACAAGCCGCAGCCAACCTTGGGTGAGAGCGATGCGCCCGGCGTGTCGGTGTTGCCGCGCCCGCGGCCGGGGACTGACCTGCCGCATGGACATACGGGCATCTCGTTTCTGCACTCCAAGAACGGTCTGCGCTGGCGCGTTTGGGATTTCGGCGTGGCCGTGGCGGCCTTCTGGATAGCTTTCGCCCTGAGCCCATACACAGAGACGATGCCCGCCGTGTGGTACCTTCTGACCGTGGGCAGCCTCTACGGCTTCCTGCTCAACAGCGTGGCGCGCATCTGTGGCGTGCCGCAGCCGGAGCATGGCATCTCCGCCTATGAACTGCTGGTGACTTGCGTCTTCGCAGTCGGGGTGTCCTATTTCATTTTCAGCGCGGTTGTTGGCCTGACGCTGGTGCGCACTTACGGCCGTTACATTGTCGGCCTAACGCTCGGACTGTCTGCCATTGGAATGGCCGCGCCGCGTTACGTGCTTGGCCGTTTGCTGGTACGTCAACCCCTCGGCATCGTCATCTATGGCGCCGGTACCCGAGGCCGGGCCTGCGCCCAGAAGTTGCAGACCTCGCCGCTTTTCCACACGGTTGGCTTCCTGGACTGCAAGACGGAATTACGGGGAACGTCCGTGGAAGGCGCGCCCGTGCTAGGCACGATTCAGGAGTGGAGTCCTGAGCGTCTCCATGAGCAGGGGGTCGCGATGGTTATCCTCTGCGTAGGGTCGGATCTTATCGATGAAAACGCGGCGCAGTTAGGCAAGCTGCGCAGCGGCGGCGTCGAGCTGCTGACCATGGGCGCCTTGTATGAGCAATACTTCAGAGCGGTTGAGATCAACGCTGACTCGCTTCATTTGCTTGCCTCGCAACCATTTATCCTGCACAACTCTTCCAATCTTATTGCCAAGCGGCTTCTGGACTTGACGGTGGCTGGTACCGCACTGATCCTGACCCTGCCCCTGTGGCCTCTGATCGCGCTCCTCATCAAGCTGGACAGCCGAGGTTCGGTGTTCTTCCGGCAGACGAGGGTGCGCCGGCATGGTCAACTCTTCACTATCTACAAGTTCCGTACTATGCGCCTCGATGCGGAGAAGACTGGCGCCCAGTGGGCCACCGTCAATGATCCACGGATCACCCGCCTCGGACGGCTCCTACGCCAGTCAAGGCTGGACGAACTGCCCCAACTCTGGAACGTCCTCAAGGGCGACATGTCGATCGTAGGCCCGCGCCCAGAGCGCCCCGAGTTTGTTGAAGTGCTCTCTCGGAACATTCCGTTTTACGATCAGCGCCATCTGCTGCCACCAGGCCTGACCGGCTGGGCACAGATCCGCTACCGCTATGCGGCCAGCGAGGAGGACGCGAAGCACAAGTTGTCTTACGACCTTTACTATATACGGAACATGTCCTTGACCTTAGACCTGGAGATTCTCCTACGCACGCTGCCCCTGCTGATGAAGGGCAGTCGCTAGGGTGTCGGCCGGCAACTCAGTTGTCCATAGGCAAACCGGTGCCAGGGCGCCCGCGTATCCTATGACCACAGTGTACGGTTAGATTTCTATAACTCGTTGCCTTCGTGACCTGTCGGCTTGTGCCCAGCGTCGTGATCAGGTATCGGCAGACAGTCGGGGGCGTGCGGAGGTGAGTCGGGCGGGGGAGTTCCAGGCTGAACAGGGCTTGTTGTCCGTTGCCGCCAATGATAAAGTATATGCGTCTGGCTATCGCCATGCATATACTTTATCAGGGGGTGGCCATGGACGTTGGGCAGGTACTGGAGAAACTTCGCGGCGTCAGGATTTTCAAGGTGTGCGAGCTGGCGGCCTGGCTTGCCTGCTCGGTGCCGACCGC
>CAIZKT010000075.1:0-5864 GCA_903933565.1 uncultured Victivallales bacterium
CGCCGTCTCTGGATGGGGATACGGCGGGGACCGCCGGCTCCAGGGCTGGGGGACGGTCGAGCCGACCGCTGCTCCACGCCTGGCGCCCGTCTGGCGCGAGGCGGATCAGAGAGGCCGTCCACAAGCCACTTTACGTGGTTCATCCAGGCACGATACCGATACCGATTCCGACCCCGTTTCTTTCACAGATCCTGAGGCACTACCAGGCCAGGCGGCTTACCCTTGCACTTAACGGGTATAGGCACTACCTTCTGGTTTAGTGATCGTGCAGCCGTGGGTCTGCGCTGTCGTACCGACCGGTGGCGGGCGCGTGAGGGCAATGGATACGAAGGCGTGACAACATACGGGTCGAGGGCGGGAGGTGGGGCGGCGGTTTCTTCACAGCTTTTCAGGAGGACGTGGTGATGAAGACAGGCGCGAGGCGGCGGGGTTTTACGCTCATCGAGCTGTTGGTGGTGATTGCGATCATTGCCATTCTGGCGGCGATGCTGTTGCCGGCGCTGGCGCAGGCTCGGGAGAAAGCGCGGCAGATATCCTGCACGTCCAACCTCAAGCAGTGGGGGCTGGGATTGACGATGTACTCCGGTGACTGCGATGACTACTATCCGTGCTACCGGTTGAATTACCTGCCTTGGTACATCCACCTGGGCAAGTATACCGGGGATCTGCAGTTGCGGCGCTGTCCTTCCTCCAAGACCGCGGGGACTATTGACTACGGCTGGAACTACGCGGGTTGGCAGGCCAGCAACACGGACGCCACGGTCTTCGGCATGGGCTTCCAATTCCCCCCGGACACGGGGCAGCCCTGGGAGCGCGGCGGGCCGGCCAGGACCAGTGGGATTGGTACCCCCTGCGACATGCTGGTGATCGCGGACCGCCGCGACCAGGACACGGTCAATGATCCCAACAACGGCTTCATCGGCCCGGGCATTGACTACAATTATGCCCCGCTCGGCCAGCACAACAACAGCGTGAATATGGTCATGCTGGACGGGCACTGCGTCTCGATGCGCCGGGAGCAGACCTGGAACACCGGCAGCCGGGCGCTGTGGACGCGCTGGAGCGACTGAGCCTGCCTCTCTATTGCAGCAGGTAGATGTCGACCGTGACCGCGATGCCTTTGAGCTGGGCGCTGCCGCAGTAGTGGAATACCACGGTCTCGAAGATGTCCTGGCCTTTGATATCGTCGTAGAACTGTGCTGAGCAGAGGATGCGGTTGCGCTCGGGTATGGGGTACTTGAGCTGTAAAAACGACTCCTGCTGCAGCGGTTCGATCCGGAAGGCGATATTCACATCGGAGCCATGCACGTCGCGGGTTGCCGCGTCGATGGTGTAGGTGACGCCGCGGTGCAGGCCGATGCGGACGCGGATCGGCGGGTTGGGGCTCTTCTCGTTGCGCTCTGCGAGGCTGCCGATGATAGCTTGGGCGGCCTTGAGCGCGTCGGCGGAGGCGGCAAACGTCGCGACGAAGCCGTCCCCGGTATTCTTAAAGAAGTTGACATTGCAGGCAGACAGGGAGAACTTCGCGATCGCCTCAAGTCGGCGTTTGAGGTGAAAGGCCATTTCCTCGTTCTGGTGGGCCAGCCTGGTCGACTCGCACAGGTCCAGCACCATGATCGTTTCGTCGCGCCTGAGTTCCTTGATGCTGCACACCTGCGAAAGGGAAGGGGCGATGTCCGTCCGCAGCACCATCGCGGTATCGCCCATCGAGATGCAGGTGTCGTCGCGCGTCGAGAGCCGGAGGGTGATCTCCTTGCCCAGGCGCACGGACGCAGGCAGGAGGAGGGCCTGCGGGGCCGTCAGCCGGTCCCACTGTCCCGAGTGGGCCGTGAAGGTGCCATTGGCGCTCTGCAGGTCTTCGATGGTGCTCCCGCCGACCCTGAGCAGCAGGCGGCAGTGGCTGCGCGAGACGAACTCGTTGGGGATCACCACGTCGTTGTCTTCGTGCCGTCCGACGGTGAGCAGTTCCCTGCGCAGGGTCAAGCGGGTCGTGGTGTTGGTCTTGTGGTCCAGGATTTCGACGTCAAGTTCCATGGTCTTCGCTTCGACAACAACCATCCCTGGCGCAACCCAGGTTACGCGCTGCATGCAGGCCAGTAAGCACCCCGCCGCCGCCGCGAAGGCCGATCATCGGAAACGGCCTCGCCGGATCAACAGACGCCGAAAGACCCAGTTCGTAACGGCCACGCCACAGCCCGCGCCTCCCTGCCGGTAGGCAGTCCGTCCTGACGCCATGGCACCCCCCGCAGAATACAGCCGCCTCTTGGGTGAGTCAAACCGCGCGGGTCGGTGGGCTGGGCGGTTTCCTGAAACCCTGGGTGCTGGGTGAGAGGGGTGGCGGGAAGCCCGGGTTCAGTGTCCATTAAGGCAAGGCGAGAATCGTCACGTTTGAAGGGACAGCATCCTGGGGGTTATGAGATGAGCCTACGAAGGGCAGGTGTGTGTCTGGCCTTGGCGCTGGTTGGCAGCGGCTGTCGGAATCTGGGCCAGGCGGGCGTCGGCGGTGCGGACTCCGCTGGTGATGGCCTGGTCGCCCATTGGACCTTTGACGAAGGCAGTGGCAGTGTCGCCAGGGACGTCACCGGCAAGGGTCATGACGCCGCCCTGAAGAACGTCGAGTGGGTGCCGTCGCCGCGCGGCTACGCCCTGCGCTTCGACGGCAAGGACGACCTGGCGCAGTACGGCCAGGTCGAGTCCATGCTGCTCAGCGGCGACCTGACGCTCGCGGTCTGGGTCAAGACGGACGCTGCCGCCGCGCCGAATACCCACCGCCTGATCTTTGGGGATGCCGGCTATGCGGTGATGCGCAATGCCAACCTGGCCGTAGACAGCTACAATCGCCTCAGCTTCGAGTGGGGCGACGGCAAGGCCGCCGCGGCGTTACTGGCCCCCGGCAGTCTGCTCAATGGCAGTTGGAGGCAGGTCGTGGCGGTGGCGGATTCGCAGGCGCGACAGGTGGCGCTGTACGTCGATGGGGCGGTTGTAGCCGAGATGCCGATGCCGATGCCCATCAGTAAGACTGCCGCCAAAGAGCGCCTAACGGGCTGGTTCTACAACGGCTTCTTCCAGGGGGACCTGGATGACATCCGGCTCTACGCGCGAGCCCTGAGTGCCCGCGAGGTGCAGCAACTCTTCCGCTCCCAGGCGGATGTCACTATAGGGACGGGAGCGGTTCTGTACGACGGCACCGGGCCCCAGTCGCAGGGCATCGCGGCCGTCCAGATTCGGAACCTGAGCCAGGCGCGCCGCCGCATCGAGTTGAGCGCCCCGGACACGGCGACGCGGGAGATCACCCTTGAGCCTGGGGCGCAGACGGAGATGGCGCTGGGCGCGGTTCCGCTGCAGCCCGTTTGGGGCGGCCGCACCGACCTGTTCACCTGCGCCAGTCCCACGGCCGCCGGAAGGGTGACGGTCACCAGCCAGTGCGGCGCCGTCGCCGACCGCCAGAGCGTACCCGTGACGTCACAATCGGTGGTCGAACCTCTGCAGGTAGTTGTGCATGACCCCTGGCAGGCGGAGATGCCGCCGGGAAAGACGGCGCGCGTGGCCATGGATCTGAAGCTCGCCCTGCCAGCCGAAGCGTTACGCGAGGGCACGCTGCGGGTGCGGCTGCTCTCGCGCGAGACCGGCCAGGAGGCCCTGCTGCGGCGGGTGGCGTCGCCGGCCCCCGCCATGCCGCTGGCCCTCGATGTCCGCAAACTGCCCTGGGGGGCCTACGACCTGCAGGTGAGCTTCCTGGACCGTAACGGTCGCGAGGTCGTGAGTACGAAACGGTTGGCGACCATCCTGCCCGGGGGTCCCCAGCGCATCCGGGTGCTCAACAACCTGGTCAGCGAACTCCTGGACGCCCGCGCTCGGGGGCTGCTGGCCAGTGGTCGCCTCGAGTTCATGAATCCGCGCCGCGGCTGGGTCTGGTTCCGCGCCGCCGGGGCATGTACGCTGCGTCTGGGGAACGACCGCGTACTTGCCGCCGAGGCGGGCCGGCCCGCGGTCGAGGCCATGCGTTTGCTGCCGGCGGGCAAGCAGGTTGTGGAGATTAGCGGGACCCCCACCGACCTGCTGGTCCGTGCCATTCCGGCGCTGGTCTACAACGTCTACCCCTCGACGCCGCGGATCGCGCCGTTTGGCAGCAACACCTGGGAGCGTCTGAGCCGACACATGCTGCCCAACACCAACATGATCGAGAGCGCCGTGGTGGACACTCCGGAATACCGGGAGTGGCTGGCGCAGGGCAAGCTCTGGCTCGCCAACGTCCAGGCACCGGGTCTCCTGGATCAGAAGGAGTGGACGGTGGAGCAACTCCTGGCGCTGTGGCTCAACCCAGGCAAGCCCACTGCCCACGCCGCAAGGCCAGGACTCGACCTGTCCAAGCTCTCCGGCATGCAGGTGGACGAGTACTACGCCGGCGCCAAGTCTACACGGTTCATGGGAGCGCTGACGCGCTCGTTGGCGGCACTCTCCGAGCATCCGGACTTTGTCGGCAAGCTGTGGGTCCCGTTCCTGGCGGGGAAGTTCGGCGCCACGCCGGACAATTTGTTCATGAAGACGCTGCTCGGTACGGGCTGGCCTTTCGCCGAGGAGGTCTACGTCGGTGAGATGCCTACCGAAGCGGAGAACCGCGACGGCATCCGCTCGAGCTTCCGCAGCGTCGCCGCGGCCTACGAGAGCGCCTACCCCGGGTCTCTGCGGCGGATGATCTTTACGCCGATGTATGCGTACTTGCCCTACTGCACGGCGAACCGCAGCCCGCGGGCGGACTTCCGGGTGCATCTCGACCTGCAGATGCAGGTGCTCGCGACCGATCCGGCCTTCTTTGGATTGTGGGGCGTGCAGCCGTACCGGTCCAACTACGTCGACGAGGAGATTCTCAACTGCATGGGCCGGTTGCTGCGCCACTATGGCATTGAGGGCAGCACCGAGAAGATGCTGAGCGACCCGTACGAACTGACGCAGGTCGCCGATCCGGACTTCGAGGCGGGCCTCACCCACTGGCAGGTTGCGCCCGCCGAGGCGGGCGGCGTCAGCGCCGACACGTTCGCCGGCTATGGCGACTTGCAGGGGCGCTACCCTGGCGGCGCCATGGGCGACACGTTCGCGGTCATGCAGCGCAGCGCCAAAGCCCCCAATAGCCTGAGCCAGCCACTGCGGGGACTCGAAAAGGGCCGCCTCTACTCGCTCAAGCTGATCACGGCCGACTACGTCGATCTGCGGGCCGGAAAGACGCGCAAAGACCCGCAGACCGTATCGATCCAGGTGGATGGGGCGGAGGTCCTGGAGGGCGGTTTCAGCTGTCCCTTCCCCTGTAGCCGCGGCCCCAAACCGTTCACTGCCGAAGCGCCCTTCTGGATGACCTACCACTGGCTGCAGTTCCGCGCCCGAGGTCCGACGGCGAGCCTGAGCCTCAGCGACTGGGCAAAACCCGGCGACCCGGGCGGTCCGGTTGGGCAACAGGTCATGGTCAACTTTGTGGAAGTGCAGCCGGTGCTGGAAGAGTAGAGTGGGATCCCCGGCGTCCCACCGAACTCCAAGGCGGTCAGGGGTTCAGGCTGTAGGCGGTTAGCGAGGTGACAGTCTTCAAGGCCACACCGCCTTTCCACTCTTCCTGACCAGGATGACCCGGTCCACCAGCACCAGGTCTTCCTTCGCCGCACCGCCTTAGGATGGCCCGTCGAACTTTATGGATAACCGCCCGGGTCCCTGGAGAAGAAGTCGGCGCCTGGTGCCACATGGTGCCACATGGTGCCGTTCCCACAGAAGATGTTACGGATGAATAACTTGATAGAATGTCAGGGTGCTGTATAGGGTCTTAGCGGCGTTTTCAGGTACACGAATACAAACCTAACTTGATCATCGACGCCATGCCA